>DATCUA010000131.1:0-7680 GCA_036567645.1 Rectinemataceae bacterium
CTTCTACGGCTGCGTCAACTATCCAGCCTGCGACTTCGTCAGTTACGACCGCCCTACGGATACCCGTTGCCCCAAGTGCGGCTGGTTCCTCGTGGAGAAGATGGACAAGGCTGAGGGCTCGCACAAGGCCTGCATCAATCCGGCATGCGATTACCTGCATTCTCGCGACGCCGAAGGGCAGGTCGGAGGGCAGGGTGACTGAATGCTGGAGGACGCCCCGATGGATGCACGCATGAATGAATACCTCGACTACCTGAAGTCAGTGCGGGGCCTCTCAGAAAGGACGATCCGGGGCTACAGGGACGACCTGGAGCGTTACGCGGCCTTTCTCGGCGGGAAGAATCCAGATGCTGCCGATGCCCACGACCTGCGCGCTTTCGCTGGTAACCTCGTTTCGGAGGGCAAGGCATCGGCTTCGGTGAACAGGGCCCTTTCTACCTTACGGGGTTATTACCGATACCGGATGCGCTTTGGCGGGCTTTCCACCAATCCAGGCAAGGATGTGGAAAACCTCTCCCAGGGCAGGAGCCTTCCCAAATTCCTCTTCGAAGAGGAAATGGATCTGCTGATCGGATCGATCGATGGGAATGGCTTCTTCGCGGTAAGGGACAAGGCGCTTTTCGAAGTGCTCTATTCCACCGGATGTAGAGCTTCCGAAGTCTCTGGCATGCGCCTTTCGTCTCTCGATCTTCTCAGGGGAATAGCCAAGGTCAAGGGCAAGGGCTCCAAGGAGAGGGTGGTCTTCCTGGGCAAGCCGGCAATATCTGCCTTGCGCGCTTTTCTTCCCCTGCGCTCGGCGCGGCTTTCGAAGCTCGGCCTCCAGGCCAACGACTACCTCTTCATCAACAGCAAGGGAGGACGGTTGGGAGTCCGAGGCATGGAGCTGATTGTCGAGCGCAGACAGGCCGAGGCTATGGGGAAGAAGAACGTATCCCCCCATGCCTTCAGGCATAGTTTCGCCACCCAGCTCGTATCCAACGGAGCCGATATCCGCATAGTCCAGGAGATGCTCGGCCACGCGAGCATTTCGACGACGCAGGTCTATACCCACGTGGACATGGAGCGCCTCAGGAATGTCTACGAGCTCGCGCATCCGCACGGGGCCAAGGACCGATGAGGGCTGGAGGAGAAGGTATGAAGATTCGATCGACGACGATACTGGCTGTTCGCAAGGACGGGAAGATAGCCATGGCCGGCGATGGTCAGGTTACCATGGGCTCCACCGTGATGAAAAGCAACGCGCGGAAAGTTCGTTCCATCTACGACGGGAAAGTTCTCTGTGGCTTCGCGGGCGCCACGGCTGACGCCTTCACCCTCTTCGAGCATTTCGAGGTGAAGATTCAGGAGTACGGAGGCGACTTGACGAGGGCTGCAGTGGAATTAGCCAAGGATTGGAGGACGGACAAGGTCCTGAGACGTCTGGAAGCCATGCTCCTCGTGGCCGACCGGACCAAGTCCCTCCTTCTCTCGGGAACGGGGGACGTCGTGGATCCTGCCGAGGACGCGGTCGCCATAGGTTCGGGCGGCCCATACGCCTACGCCGCAGCCATAGCCTATCTCGAGGCGGCCAAACGAATGGAAGCCTTCGCCATGGACAGGCCTCCGGAATTCTTGAGCGCTGCCGACATAGCGCGTCGGAGCCTCGAGATAGCATCCGGCATATGCATTTACACGAACGACAGGATCGTTGTGGAGGAGATAGGATGAGTACGGCTTTCAGCGAGCTCACGCCGCGCGCGATCGTGGCCGAGCTCGATTCCTACATAATCGGGCAAAAGGCTGCCAAGCGCGCCGTGGCCATAGCCTTGCGCAACAGGATGCGACGTCAGCTCCTCCCCGATGACATACGATCCGAAATAGCGCCCAAGAACATCCTGATGATCGGCCCCACAGGCGTGGGAAAGACCGAAATAGCCCGGCGGCTGGCCAAGCTCTGCAACGCGCCCTTCGTCAAGGTAGAAGCGACGAAGTACACCGAAGTGGGATACGTGGGCAGGGACGTGGAGTCCATGATTCGCGACCTCATGGCAGCCGGCGTAGCCATGGTCAAGGAGGAGATGCAGGCGCAGGTCCAAGAGGAAGCTCAGAGGAGGGCCGAGGAACAGCTCTTGAACCTCCTCCTCCCCGGCATCGGCCCGTCAGCCCAGCCGATCCCGCCCGCCCAGGCATCCTCTCTCCCCCTGCAGGCTTCCTCTGGTGCGGACACGCGGGAAAAGTTCCGCTACCTCCTCAGGGAGGGCAAACTGAATGATAGGGAAGTGGAGATCTCCGTAGCCTCCCCGGCCCCCACTCTAGAACTCTTCGCCGGAACCCAGATGGAGGAGATGGGAGCGGCCTTGGGGGGAATTGGGAGCCTCCTGGGCGGCCGCAAGAAAAAGCGTATCGTCAAAGTGGTCGAAGCCCTTCCCCTCCTCAAGGCCGAAGAGCTCGAAAAGCTCGTCGATCCGGAGAAAATATCCCAGGAAGCGAGAAAAAGGGTTCAGGAATCGGGGATCGTCTTCATAGACGAGCTGGACAAGATAGCCAATAGGGAGGGAAGGGGAGGCTCGGGAGCGGATGTCTCCCGGGAAGGGGTGCAGAGGGACCTTTTGCCCATAGTCGAAGGCTCGACCGTCAATACCAAGTGGGGACAGGTGGACACCACCCATATCCTCTTCATCGCGGCAGGAGCCTTCACCGTTTCCAAGCCCCAGGACCTCATACCAGAGCTCCAAGGCAGGTTCCCCATACGGGTGGAACTCGACGCCCTCACGGCTAAGGATTTCGAACGCATCCTCGTCGAGCCCAGGAACGCCCTCACGGAACAGTACGCCCTCCTCCTCGGCACCGAGAACGTGAAGATCTCCTTCAGCCCCGATGCCATAGAGAGAATAGCGGCAATAGCCGAGGCGGCCAACTCGCGCACGGAGAACATAGGGGCGCGGAGGCTCCACACCGTGCTCGAGCGCCTCCTGGAAGAACTCTCATTCGAAGCCGACTCCATGGCGGGAGCGGCCGTGACGATAGACTCCTCCTTTGTGGATTCCCGGTTCAGGGACTACGCGGAGCGCCAGGATTTGAGCAAGTACATACTCTGAGAGGAGGATCATGGCAATGAACCAGCGATACGGTTCCGCAGAAGCGATAGAGGCTGTGGAGCGAAGGGAAAAGGGCCTCTGGAGCGAATATAGAATCACCAGGGATCGCAGGATCAGAGATGGGCTCGTGGAACAGTACGCTCCCCTGGTCAAGTACGTGGCGGGAAAGGTAGCCGCCAACCTCCCCTCATCGGTGGATTACGACGACCTCGTGGGCTGCGGGGTCTTCGGCCTTTTCGATGCCATAGAGAAGTTCGACCCCGAAAAGCATGTCAAGTTCAAGACCTACGCCGTCACTCGCATCAGGGGAGCCATGTACGACCACCTCCGCGACATGGACTGGGTGCCCCGCTCGATACGCCAGAAGGCGAAAGAGATCGAGCAGGCCGTGGCCGTCCTGGAAGCCAGGCTGGGCAGGCCGGCTACCGATTCAGAGATTTCAGCATCCATGGGGCTTTCCGAGGAGGAGTTTTCCCGCCTTATGGGCAAGATTTCGAGCACGGTCATCCTCTCGTTGAATGACATCTGGAGTCCGGGATCGGATTCTGAGTGCCTCTGCATAGGGGAGAGCGTGGAATCGCCCCGGGGCATGAATCCCGATGCCTCAGTGGAGCGCGAGGAAATGCGCCGAGTGATCAAGCGAGCCATCAACGAGCTGCCGGAAAAGGAGAAGAAGGTACTGGTGCTCTACTATTACGAAAACCTGACCTTGCGCGAGATAGGCCAGATACTCGAAGTCACCGAGTCCAGGATCAGCCAGCTCCATACCAAGGCCGTGATACGGCTCAAGGCTAAACTCAGCTCCAGCCGCAAGGGCATCCTCTAGCTGGGGCCGGCCTGGCCAGGTCTAGGCCCTGCGCTCAGAAGCCTCGACGCCGTATTCCTCCAATTTCTGATAGAGCGTCTTGCGCCCTATGCCCAGGGTTTCGGCCGTCTTCGTCTTGTTCCCCCCGAGCATGGCAAGGGTCTCCGTAATGATGATCTTCTCGGCCTGGGCCATGCTGGACAGGGCAGGTATGTGGATTTCCTTCTTCTCCTGGGTGGAGCGGGGGCCTGGGGGCAGGTCCTCGACGGCCACGAACCTTCCCGAAGCCATGACAACGGCGCTTTCCACGCAGTTTCGCAGTTCGCGCACATTGCCCGGCCAGTCATAGGCATAGAGCGCCTGCCTCGCCCGCGGCTCGAAACCTTCGAGCTCCTTTCCGTTTTCCTGGGAGAATTCGTGGAGGAAGGTGGCGGCCAGAAGGGGGATGTCCTCCCGTCTTTCCCTCAGGGGGGGCACATGGATGTTCACAACATTGAGGCGGTAATAGAGGTCCTCCCTGAAATTGCCGAGGGAGATCTCGGCCTTGAGATCCTTGTTGGTGGCGGCTACGAAGCGTGTATCCACCTCGACGGTCGTCTCTCCCCCCACCCGCTCGAACTTCCTCTCTTGGAGCACGCGCAGAATCTTTATTTGGACATTCTGGTTGATCTCCCCGATCTCGTCCAGGAAGAGAGTACCCCCATCGGCCATCTCGAACCTGCCCCGCTTGCGCATCTGGGCTCCGGTAAAAGCACCCTTCTCGTGGCCGAAGAGCTCGCTTTCTAAAAGACTCTCGGCGAGAGCGGCGCAGTGTACCTTGATGAGGGGCTTGTCCCTTCTGGGCGAGAGGTTGTGAATGGCGTCGGCGATGAGTTCCTTGCCCACGCCAGATTCCCCCGTGATGAGGACGCTCGCCTTGGTGGGAGCCACTTTCCGGACAAGGTCGAATATCCTGCGCATCGAGGGGCTGCGGCCGATTATCGAACTGATGCGTTGCTGTGCGAGGACTTCTTCCCGCAACTCCTGGTTCGTGATGGAGAGCTCCCTGATCTCCAGGGCGTTCTTGGTGAGCTTTATGAGATGGCCCAGATCCAGAGGCTTGGTTATGAACTCCAGGGCCCCGAACTGCATAGCCGAAACAGCTTCGGATATGTCGCCGTGGGCGGTTATGATGATGACCGGAATATTCTGCCACCTGCGCTTGATATGCTGGAGGAGTTCCATCCCCGAGACTTTGGGCATCTTGAGATCGGTGATGACCAGATCGACATAGTGCCTATCGAGGAGATCTATTGCTGCCTGGCCGTCCTCCGCTGTGATGGCATCGTATCCTTCCAGGGAAAATGCTTCGGCTAGGCCGTCCCGTATATTCTTTTCGTCGTCGACTATCAGGATGGTGGATTTCATCTAGGACTCCTTGTGAGAGCCGGCGCTGGCCGCCTGGCCTTCCCATTCGGGCAGGGCTTTCTTGTTCTTCTGGGGCACGGGCAGATGGATGGTGAAGGTGGATCCCTTCCCCTCCTTCGACTCGAGGCTGATGTCCCCCGTGTGCTCCTTGATTATTTTGAAAGTTATAGTCAGCCCTAAGCCCGTCCCGTGTTTCTTGGTCGTGAAGTAGGGCTCGAAAATCTTCGTCAGCAAGGCCTCGGGAATGCCCGTGCCCGTGTCAGAGACCGATAGCTGGACTTCGTCATCCTGATACCGGGCACAGAGCCCGAGCCTTCCGCCCGAGGGCATTGCCGCCAGGGCGTTCTGCACGAGGTTCAACAAGGCCTGCTTCATGTGTCTCTTGTCCATGAGGATGTGCGGGAGATTCTTCCCTATCTCGGTCGTCACCTCCACACCGGCGCGCTCGGCCTCGGGCCCTATGAATTCTGCCACCTCTTCCATCAGTGCGGCGGCGTCTTCGGAGAGGAGCTGGATATCCATAGGGCGTACGGCGAAGAGGAAATCGACGACGATGCCCTTGAGCCTCTCTATTTCCTCTTTGACTACGGTAAGGTGCTTTGTCATGGCGCCTGGATCGGGCGCACCCGAAGCTGCGAGCTTTTCCAGGAGCTGGATGCGGATGGAAATCGAGCCGAGAGGATTGTTTATCTCATGGGCGACGCCTGCTGCTAGGGTTGTGAGCGCTGCGAGGCTTTCGGCCCTCCTGAGCTGGGTTTCTTTCTTGCGTTTTTCGGTGATGTCTTCGATGTGGATTATGGTTCCCGATATGCCTGAGGATGAGAGGAGGGCCGAGAGGCTCAAGGCGACAATCCTCGTCCCTCCAGAACTCTGGAGGGCGAACTCCTTGCCGAGGATGGTCTCCTCCGACATCAAGGCGCGTCTTAAAAAGCGCTTGATCTCCTCATCGGCAATGCTCTCCCAGAGAGGCTGTTCCCCGGCCTGATCCTGGATGCGGAGAATCCTCTCCGCCGACTTGTTCATGAGCACGGGCCTATGCTCGAGATCGCATACGACGATGCCGTCGAACATGGACTGGAGGGCGGCTTCCAGCCTGTCGTTGTACCTGATGAGCTCGTCGAAGAGATTGCGCATCTGTTCCTTCGTGAGCTTGTCTGCCCGGGAAAGTGCTTTTTCTAAGAAAGACGATTTCATGGCGTTCTCCCACAGGCCTCGGCCAGGACCTCGAGGAGAAGCTCGGGATTCCTGTTCAGGCTGGAATAATGCTGGGCAGTCTCCCGGGTCAGCCTGGACCATTCGTCGAGAACAGCGAAAAAGCCCGGATCTTGGGAAGAATCGGCCAGGAGACGGGAATAGAGGGCCGCCAATGCGCGCATGAGACGGAGGAAGGAAAAAGACATGGCCTTGTCCTTCGCGCCGAACGAAGCCGTCTTCTGCCGAATCCGGGCGAGAATCTCATCCATGCCAAGCCCGGAGCGATCCGCCTCGTCGGCGAGGCTGGAGCCGAGGGAAGAGCGGAAGGTTCTGCCCGAGGAACGCCTGTCGGCGAGAAGCCTGCCAGCGAAGGCTTCGGCCTCTTCGGAGGCAACCGCTGGGGGGAAGGGTGTCCTGGACTCGAAGTAGTCCCTGAGACTCGGCACTTCTTCTTCAATCTTGAACACTCTTCTCGCCACCTCGCTCGCCTGGGCCGGAGTCCTCTGCTCGAAGACGTAGACACGGGACCGCGACAGAATCGTGGCCATCATCGACGCTCTTCGGGAGCTCAGGAGCACGAAGCGGACCGTGGAAGGAGGCTCTTCCAGGATCTTGAGCATGGCGTTGCGGCTGGAATCCTGCATCTTGTCGGCGTTTTCAATCACGACTGTCTTAGCCTTTCCCATGGGGGCGAGCCTCGCCCAGAGTTCCATGCCGCGCACCATCGACATGGGCGGCTGGTCAGGGCAAAGGGCTTCGAGGCCGGCGCAGGATGCAAGGAGGCCATCGGCCGCGGCCTGGACTTCGGCGCCAAAGCCATCGGGCCTGTCTGGCTTCAGGGCTTCGAGCGAAAGTTCCGCCGCCTGGATGAGGGGAGCGGCTTTGGCCAGCTTCGACTCCTCGCCCGCCCAGAGCGCGGGTTCGAAGCGCGCCAGGAGCTTCCGCACCGCCCGGTAGAAAAAAAAGGCCGAAGCCTGGCTGGGAGACCTTCCCAGGAACTCCCTGGCGACGGCGATCTCTTCGGGAAAGCTCCGCTTGCCGAAGAGAAGCATGTCCGGATGGACGAGGAGGCGATGGAGGCGGCAGTCGTTGCAGGAGCAATTCCAGGAAGCCCCCTGGCCGCAGGAAAGCACTCGGGAGAGCTCCAGGGCAGCCGTGAGCTTTCCTGAGGCCGGAGCCCCGGAAAACAGGAGAGCA
>DATCUA010000132.1:0-2923 GCA_036567645.1 Rectinemataceae bacterium
ATTGGCGGTTTTCTCGGTATTACCGGAGCTTGTCCATGGATACTCCATCCATGTCGGTGAAGGTCTGGTTTTCCCCTGCCATTCCCCAGATGAAGGTGTAGGAGCCCGTGCCCACCCCCGAGTGGATGGACCAGGAGGGGCTGATGACTGCCTCCTCGTTGCGCACGACGATGTGCCGAGTCTCGTCTGGCTTGCCCATGATGTGGAACACGACCCTGTCCTGTGGCATGTCGAAGTAGAGGTACACTTCCATGCGGCGCTCATGGGTGTGCACGGGCATGGTGTTCCACACCGAGCCCTCGGAGAACACCGTCATGCCCATGACGAGCTGGCAGCTCTCCAGGACGGCAGGATGGATGAACTGGTTGATCACGCGCTTGTTGCATTCGGCCGAGCTCCCCATCTCGACGTGCTTGGCTTGCTCCAAGGTGACGAGCCTCGTGGGGCAGGGCTTGTGGGCGGGGGCGCTGTTGAAGTAGAACTTGGCCGGCTTGGCAGGATCCTCGCTCTCGAAAGTCACGGCCCTGGAACCCATGGAGATGTAGAACCCATCCCTCGGCCCTACGGCGAAGCGGCTGCCGTCCACTGAGATGAACCCGCTTCCACCAATGTTGATGATGCCCATCTCTCTGCGCTGGAGGAAATAGTCCGTGCCAAGGGCCTTGCTGACGGGTAGCTCGAGGGCCTCCCCGGCGGGGGTGATTCCGCCTGCTATCATCCTGTCCACGTGGCTGTAGGTCATGGTGATCTGGCCCGGGACGAAGATGCCGCTCACCAGGAAATTCCTCCTCAAGCCCTCAGTATCCAGGGTCTTGGCGTATTCGGAATTGATGTACTCTCGTATGTCCATGGTATTGACTCCTTCCGTTTAGCGTGTTTCCATAATATGGAATATAATTCCGCAAGGCAGTCTTTAATCATAATACAATACTCGAGACTGTCAAGCAGTCGAAGGTAGGGTCGCATGGCAGAGTTGAAGGTGCAATCCTTGGAAAGGACATTCGACATCCTAGAGATCCTCGCGCGCGAGCCAGGAGGCCTGGGGCTCTCGGAGATAGCCCAGAGAGCTTCCCTGCCGAGGAGTACGGCCTTCAGGCTTCTTGCTGTCCTTTCGGGCAGGGAATATGTGCGGAAGACGGCAGACTCTGCCCGGTATCGCCTGGGCCCTGGCTTGATCGAGCTGGGCTCGATCTACCTCAACAGCCTGGAACTGAAAACCGAATCCGCCCCGGCAATGCGCGAACTGGCCGAGGCTTTCGGCACCATTGTCTTCATGGCCTGCAGGCAGGGTTCCAAGGCGGTGTACATAGACCGCTACGACCAGTACCACAGCTTGAGGAAATACGCGATCATAGGCCAGCAGAGGCCCCTGTACTGCACGGCCCTGGGCAAGGCCCTCCTTTTGGATTTCCAGGACCAGGAACTCTTCTCCCTCTTCGAAGGCCAGGTATTCGAAGCCGTGGGGCCGAACACCCATCCCGACGTGGAACACTTGGCCGAGGACCTGCGCACGTGTCGCGATCGCGGCTGGACCTTCGACAACGAGGAGAACGAGGCGGGAACCCTCTGCGTGGCAGCCCCCGTGCGGGATTACCGGGGCTCCATCATCTCCTCGCTGAGCACCTCCTGGTCCAGAGAGCTCAGGCCAGAGCTCGAGCCGGCCAAGGTAGCCCAGAGGGTCCTCAACGCGGCTTCCATCATATCGAGGAACATGGGCTGGGCCGAAAGGCGCACGGCGAGCGTCTAGGTTCCCGCTCCTTGCGCCTTCGGACGCGGCACTGCACAATACACTCTGAGACACACAAGCCCACCGAAAGAGCGGAGGATGCCATGACGGAAGTAGAGACCTGGTCGAGACTAGCCAAAGCCGAAAAAGCCAAGAACGCCCTCGTTAAGAACGGCTTCGACGCAGTCGTTGTCAAAACAGCCGAGGAAGCCGCTGCCCTCCTCATGGCCCATGTCCATGAGGGAACGACCATGGGGTTCGGCGGTTCCATGACCATCAAGTCCTTAGGGATACAGGAGAAAGCGGCCCAGGCTGGAGCCAAGATCCTGGATCACAACCGCCCAGGCATCACGCCTGAGGAAAAGATGGACACCCTGCGCGCCCAGCTCTCCTGCGACCTCTTCGTTTGTAGCGTCAATGCCCTGACGATGAAGGGCGAGCTCCTCAACATAGACGGCAATGGCAACCGCGTAGCAGCGATGACCTTCGGCCCCAAGAAAAACGTCGTCGTGGTGGGGGCGAACAAGATCGTGGCCGACGAGGCCGAGGGCTGGCGAAGGCTCGAGACCTGGGCCTCGCCTATGAACAACAAGCGGCTTTCCAAGGAGAATCCATGCGTGAAGACGGGCGTGTGCATGAACTGCGACAGCCCCACGCGCATATGCAGGGTCTACCAGGTGCTTCGCCGCAAGCCCATGCTCTCGGATTTCACCGTGATCATCGTCGCCCAGGATCTGGGCTACTGATACTGAGCGGACTTCCGGCATCGGATTCGCGGTGTGCCATGCCGTGCTCCGAAGCCAGCAGGGCCGCTCGCCGAGCCTAGCCGGACTGAAGGCGCCGCCTAGCGGGGAATCCTCTTCTCGTGAAGGGGGTTCCCCGTGCTGTCCCTGAACGTGAGCACCAGCTCGTCCGCATAAAAGTCCAGGTCGAGGCGTCCATGCTCGCCCACGGCTATCCATTTCGAAGCTGGCGAAACATAGGCCGGGCTCGGATCCGGCTTTCCTCCCATTGCGCCTATGACGGCGTATGTGACGCCGTTCATCTCGAGCAGCTCCTGGTAGTGGTTGTGACCCGACACAACGAGATCCACCCCGTATTTCTCCAGCAGTGGAACTACGGCCGGGATGTTCTGGTAATGGTCGTACCAGGGCTTGTCGAGTTCTGGATCATCGTAGCCCGAGGCGTAGAAGAATG
>DATCUA010000133.1:0-9961 GCA_036567645.1 Rectinemataceae bacterium
GGCTTCTAGGCCGATCGTTCTGGCCCTGAACTCAGACATGGATATCCTGTCCACGGGCACGGAGTAGGAGGCGAGCTGGCGCACCGTCGGCCAGCCGGATTCGGGAGCCAGCCCCGAGTGGGCTTCGCCTCCAGGCGCGCCCGTTTCGGCTTTGGCGGATATGGTCTTCTCTATGCCGACGGGCAGGTTTGGTAGGTAGGTCGAGATAGGTTTGTCCAGATCCAGCTGTCCCGTCATGGCGAGAGATGAAAGCAGGGCTCCCGAGAGGAGTTCCGAGCTGGGCCCAAGGTAGAGGGGGCTGTCCTTGGCCAGCATCTGGCCCGCTCCATCCTTGCCGAAGCTCTGCAGGAACACAACCTTGCCGTCGCGTACCACGACAACCGACAAGCCGGCGTTGGCCTGCCTTGTGCGCTCATGCGTAAAGAGAGCCTGGAGGTCGGCGTAGCCTTCGGGGCTGAAATCCGGGATATAGACGAGGGCGGCGGCCGAGGCCAGGGTTATGAGAAGGGGAAGGAGCCGCCTCAGGAATCGCATCCACTGCAGTATATCAGAGCCGGACGGCTTGGGAATCAGGGCCTTGTCCACATCTGGGGATAAGGCCCTGATTCGTCGTCGTAACCCGAATTGGGCTAGAGCGAGAAGAGCAGGTCCTCGTAGCTGGGCATCGGCCAATCGGACTTGGGCATGAGCTTTTCCAGCTCGTCGCAGACCGAGCGCAGCGAATCCATCCTCGGGATCACCGAATCCCTATAGGACTGGGCGTGGGCCAGCGGATCCTCTATCCTCTGGGCGTCGCTCAGGGACACCTCGAGGCGGTCCGCCTCCTCCACAATCTTGGCCGCCAGGGCCGATATCCTCCTCGCCTTCTGTTCCTGAGCTATGGACGGGGCTCCTACCGAAGCAAGGCTCGAGGCATCACGGGCGTAAGCTGCGGCGCTTCTGGAGGCTGCCGGGAAGATGGAACGCCGCGCGAGGTCGAGGGCGACTCCCGCTTCGATGTTGATCTGCTTGGCATAGCGTTCTAGGTAGATGATGCAGCGCGATTCGGCTTCTTCGCGAGTGAAAACCCCGAGGCGCTCGAACATGGCCACGTTGGAATCGGCCATGAATTCCGGGATGGCTTCCACAGCCGAGCGGAACATCGGAAGGCCGCGGGCCGCGGCTTCCTTTATCCACTCCGGCGAGTACCCGTTGCCGTTGAAAACGATCCTGCCGTGGGCCTTCCAAGCCGCGGCCACGATCTCAGCCGCTGCCGCGAGGCTGGTATTGCCCTTGGCGAGGGATGCTTCCATCTGGGCTGCGAAGTCCTCCAGGGCTTCGGCAACGACGGCGTTGAGTATAGTGGCAGGCGTGGCTGCGGACTGGGATGAAGCCACCATCCTGAACTCGAACTTGTTGCCCGTGAAGGCGAAGGGGCTCGTGCGGTTCCTGTCCGTGAAGTCCTTGGGGAGCTTGGGCAGGCTCTTCGCCCCTAGCTCTATCAGTCCGGATTCCAGGCTCAAGCGCTTTTTCCCGTTGGAGAAACCGTCGAAAAGCTTTACCAGGGGTTCGCCTAGGAAAATGGAGATTATGGAAGGAGGGGCTTCGTTGCCCCCGAGCCTGCGGTCGTTCCCTGCGGTGGAAGCCGAAGCCCGCAGGAGGGCCGCCCGTTTGTCCACAGCCTGGATGACCGCCATGGCGAAGAGGGCGAAGCGCACGATCGCCTTGCTGGCTTCCTCCTGCACGCCGGCGGACAGGGATTTGGGCGGCTCGAGGAGGTTGATTCCCGTGTTGGTTCCCATAGACCAGTTGACATGCTTGCCCGATCCGTTGATGCCGTCGAAAGGCTTTTCGTGGAGGAGGGCGGCCATGCCGTGTCGCTCGGCCACCTTCCTGATGGTTTCCATGACCAGCTGGTTGGCGTCGGCCGCGATATTCGCCTGGGAGAAGATGCAGGCGATCTCGAACTGGTTGGGGGCCACCTCGTTGTGCTGGGTCTTGGCCGCCACGCCCATGGACCAGAGTTCGGCGTTGAGCTCGCTCATGAAGGCCGCCACTTTTTCCTCGATGGCGCCGAAGTAGTGGTCCTCGAGCTCTTGGCCTTTCGCCGGCATTGATCCGAAGACCGTGCGGCCGGTCAGCTTGAGATCGGGTCTCTTGCGGTAGAGATCGGCGTTGACGAGGAAGTATTCCTGCTCGGGGCCGGCAGTGGGCGTCACTCTCTCCACGTCCGTATCGCCCAGGAGGTGGAGCAGGCGCACGGCCGCCTTGTTGAGGGCGTCCATCGAGCGCAGGAGGGGCACTTTCTTGTCCAGGGCATGTCCATAGTAGGAGACGAAGGCCGTAGGAATGCAGAGGGTGACGCCCGAAGGGTTGGCCTTGAGGAAGGCTGGGCTGGTGACATCCCAGGCCGTGTATCCCCGCGCCTCGAAGGTGGCGCGCAGGCCCCCCGAGGGGAAGCTGGAGGCGTCGGGTTCTCCTTTGACGAGTTCCTTGCCCGAGAACTCCACGATGACTCCGCCTTCGGGTGTTGGCGATACGAAAGACTCCTGCTTTTCGGCCGTCAGGCCGGAGAGGGGGTGGAACCAATGAGTATAGTGGGTGGCTCCATGGTCTGAAGCCCATTCCTTCATGGCAGCCGCCACGACTTCGGCCACTTCGAGGGTTAGATCCTTCTTGCCTGCCTGGACCTGGAGGATCTCCGTGTAGATGGAATGGGGGAGCCTCTCCCGCATGACCTCGTTGGAAAAGCAGTGGCTTCCGTAAATTTCCGCCAAACCGCCGGTTTCATCATCCATTCCGTGTTCTTTCGTGACCATGGCTTCTCCTTGTGGATCTGAGGGTTTTCAGTATTACAGCAATTGACATGCCAAGGGTCGACGGGATCGGTATGGTTTTTCTCCGGGGCGTCTTTGTCCTTGATGGGTAACGAGATGCAAGGAGTACCCAGGGTAGGTTCAGCGACGCGGGCACGGGAACTCGATCCTGGGCAACGGGTAAAGACTACAAAAATGTAATTTTACAGAATAAACCTACATCTTTGTACGATATGTCCTGTAATCGAGTTTGTACTTCTGCAGGGCAAATCGGAACCTGCGCTCCGACACCCCCAGGCGCTTGGATGCAGCGGCCGAATTGCCCCGCTCGATCTTCAGCGCTTCGACAAGCATCTCCTTCTCCAGCCTGGCGACGGCGGCGTCGAAGGAGGACAGTGGCTCGGTGCCCGTTGAACTGGCTGACTGGAGGCTGGGTGGAAGGTCGTAGGAATGGATGACTCCGTCTCCGCTCAGGATTATCGCCCGGGCTATGACGTTCTCCAGTTCGCGCACGTTGCCCGGCCAGTGGTAGATCATCAGGAGATCCAGTGCAGGGGTGGAAATGCGCTTGATTCGCTTGCCCGAGGTCTTGCCCAGCTTTTCGGCGAAATGATCGGCTAGCAGGAGGATGTCCGCTCCCCTCTCCCTCAGAGGAGGCAGGTGGATCGGGAAGACATTGAGCCTGAAAAAGAGGTCTTCCCTGAAGCGCCCGGCTGCCACCTCGGCGGCGAGATCCCTGTGGGTGGCGGCAATGATCCGGGCGTTGGTAGAGATGCTCCTATTCCCCCCCACGCGCTCGAAGCTTCGTTCCTGGAGGATTCTCAAGAGCTTCACCTGGACACTGGGGCTCAGATCCCCGATTTCGTCCAGGAAGAGGGTTCCGTTCTGCGCCGACTCGAACCTGCCCATTCGAGTGGCTATGGCTCCCGTAAAAGCCCCCCTCTCGTGGCCGAAGAGCTCGCTTTCTATGACTGACTCGGGCAGGGCCGAACAATTGACGGCAATGAAGGGTCCTTCTGGCCGAAGCCCGCAGGCATGCAGGGCCTTGGCCGCCAGTTCTTTGCCCGTGCCGCTCTCCCCGGTGATGAGGACGGTAGCATCGGTGCTGGCTACCCTGCCGATGAGGCGGTAGACCTCCTGCATCGCGTCCGAGGCGCCAATGAGTCCATGGAAGGACATGGCGGAATCCGATTCCCTCTGGCGGGTTTCGCCGTCGAGGCGGCTTCTGGGCGAGAGGCTGTCCTGGGCAGTCTCCACTTCCCTTTTCGTCCGCTCCGCGAGGGATATCCGCAGGCCGAGGGCTTCTTCTGCGAGTCTGCAGGTCCACTGGATGGATTCGAAAGCCCTCTCGGCATCCTGCTCGGTTTGGGAGAGCCCTTGTCTGTCGCCTGGTTTCGCTGGAGCGAGGCTCAAGGATATCGCCCCCATGATCCGCCCCCCCGCTATGATGGGGGCTTCCAAGATGAGGGCGGAGCCGAGTTCGGAGCGGACGGGGCCTTCCGAGGCTATGGCGAGACCGCAAGGGGCGTAGCCCAGCTTGACGGAGGATCCTATGGCGGGGCCGGAGGCTTCTATCGACCCTTCTCCAGCCGAGGCGAGGATGCGGATGCCTCCTCCTTCGGAAAAGGCTATGTGGCAGAGCGAACCCGGAAAGGAGGCCTGGAGCTTTTCCGCGCAGGCGGGGAGGGCGGCGCCTATATCGCTGTTCAAGGCCAGGATGCGCTGGATTTCGAAGAGGACGGGGAGGTTGGCGCTCGAGGGTAACTTGCGGAGGGTCGGGGACGGCGCCATGGTTTCATCTGCCTCTTGGGGCATATTCGCGGATTTGCAGCTAAAAGTCCAGAGGACCTCTTGCGGACTACCGCACGGCTATGCTAGGGTCGGCGAAACCGATGGAGGAGCGGTCCCCATCAGTAATCCAGCCGAGGGCGGGTCCCGGGGAAGCCGGATGAAAGGGGAGGATCGCCGAAGGGCAAAGAGGCACCCGGCCTTTTCGCCTTGGACGTCCGGGCTAATACCCGGCGGCTGTCGCGGGAAATCCCGCGGAGCGCCAGACGTACGCCTTCCTTTCCCTACTTTCCCGGTAGCCAAGCCGAGCGCTCGGCGTATTTCGGGGAATCGTACAGCCAGGAAAAGAGCCGGACGCCAGTCTCCGCGAATCTGGAGACTCACCATGCAACGAGCGCGAAACAAAATCCCTGTCGTCATCCTGGGGGCAACGGGCGTAGTGGGCCAGCGCTTCCTGAGGCGCCTCGCCGACCACCCCATATTCGAGCCGGCCTACCTCGCGGCGAGCGATCGCTCGGCCGGTAAGAAATACTCCGAAGCCTGCACCTGGCACCTGCCGGGAGAGCCCTACGCCGGCTTTGGCGACATGGAAGTGAGCACCTGCGATCCGCGCTCGGCTCCCGCTCCCGTTGCCTTTTCCGCCCTGGACGCGGAAGCCGCCACCCGGATCGAGGCCGATTACGCGCGATCCGGCTCCTTCGTATTTTCCAACGCATCAGCCTACAGGATGGAGCCGGATGTCCCCCTGCTCATACCCGAACTCAACGCATCCCATCTGGGCATACTCGAGCTTCAGCGCGCGGTTCGAGGATGGAAGGGCGCCATCGTAACCAACCCGAACTGCACCACCGTCGTGCTCGCCTCGGCCCTGGGTCCACTGGAGAGGAGATTCGGCATAGAGGCCGTCATGATGACCAGCCTCCAAGCCATCTCGGGGGCCGGATACCCCGGAGTTTCGGCCCTCGATATCCAGGGCAATGTCATACCGCTCATCCGCAACGAGGAGCCGAAAGTGGAATCCGAGGGCAACAAGATCCTCGGCACGCTCTCCGGTGCTGGGACGGAAGCCCGCTTCGAACCGGCTTCCTACGCCATTTCCGCAACCTGCACCAGGGTTCCCGTCATCGAGGGGCATACAATCACAGTCTCCGTGCGCCTCAAGGGGAATCCGGGGCCGGAGGAGGTCGCGCGAACCTTGGCCGAGTTCAAGCCCGATACGGAGGGCCTGGATTTGCATAGCGCTCCGTCGCGTTTTATAGTGGTGAGCGAGGGCCAGGACAGGCCTCAGCCGAGGAAGGACGTGGAAGCCGACCAGGGCATGCGCATCCATGTTGGCAGGATACGCCCCTGCCCCATACTCGGCATCAAGTTCGTAGCCCTCGGACACAACACCGAACGCGGCGCGGCAGGAGCCTCGGTGCTCAACGCCGAGCTCGCCTATGCCAAGGAGGTTCTGCAATGGCCGTCCTCGTGATGAAATTCGGAGCCGAAGCCCTTGCCGAACCCGGCAGGATCCTCGCCTCGGCAAGCATCGCCGCCAAGGCTGCCGACCGAGGCGATGCCGTCCTCCTCGTGTCCACAGCGCTCCCGGGGGTGGCGGAAGCCCTCTTCTCCGCGGCCTCGGCTGCAGAGCGGGCCGATCTCTCGGTAGCTAAGCGCGTCTGCTCAGAGCTGGGCTCCAAACACAAGGCGGCTGCCAGGGCTATCTCTCCCGGGGGATGCGCCGAAACGGAAGCTGAGATCGATTCCATCGTCGCGGCCCTGGATTCGCGCTTCCAGGGCGTCCGCCTCCTCGGCGAGCTCTCGGACCGGACCATGGACGAGATTTTGGCAGCGGGAGAGAGGCTCTCCAGCCTCCTTGTGGGACTTGCGGCTTCGGCGCCATGCCTGGACGCGCGGACCCTCATCCGCACCGACTCACGCTTCGGCAGGGCCAGGGCCGACCTGCCGTCCACATCGCGCCTCGTGCAGGAGCGCCTCTCCCCCATTCTGACTCCTGGATCTCTCATCGTCTCACAAGGCAACCTGGGCTCTGATAGCCTGGGCAGCACCACAAGCTTGGGAAAGGGGGGGGCCGACTATTCGGCGAGCCTCTTCGGAGCCGCTCTTGGCGCTCGAGAAATCCTCATCTGGGCCGGGGACGAGGGCATATACACGAGCGATCCCGAACTCGTGCCAGAAGCCGGGACGGTGGAGATGCTGAGCTTCGGGGAGGCTGCCGAGCTCGTTGCCTACGGCGCCAAGACCCTCCACCCGGCCACCATACGGCCTGCCTTGGAAGCGCGCATACCCGTGACCGTCCGTAGCGCCCTCAAGCCCGAGGGAGGCTATACCACCATCTCTCCGAGCGAATCCTCTGGCAAGGCCGTGGCGGCCCTCGCCATGCGCAAGCGAGTAGCCGTCATCACCCTGCGCCAGGAACTGATGACCGACCAGCCGGGATTCCTCGCGAGGATATTCGCCGCTTTCGGGAGGCTGGGCATTTCGGTGGATCTCGTATCCACCTCGGAAGTATGCGTTTCGGTGTCGCTCGATATGGCTTCGCCCCTGGAGCGGGCGGCCGCCGAGCTCGCCGAGCTGGGTAAAGTGGAGATAGCCCGGGACAGGGCGGTCCTGGCCCTCGTGGGTTCGCGGCTCAAGGAATCCCCTGAGATCTATGCCCTTGCCTTCGAAGCCCTGCGCGGCATCGGGATCGACATGCTGAGCATGGGCGCCGAGGGCATAAACCTGAGCATCGTAGTGGCGGAAGGAGATGCGGATTCAGCCATGCGTAGGCTCCATAGGGCCTTCTTCGGACCTGCTGCAGGGAGCGCGGGCGGGGCTTCTCCATGAGGCTGGGCATATTCGGTAGGGGGCGGCTCGGCGGGGCCATAGCCACCGAGATAGCCAAATGCACCGCCGATCCGGGAGCCCTGGAGCTAGCCTGGACCGAAGGCAGGGATCCTGGCCCGCGGAGCCGCGTGGAAGTTGCCGTGGACGCCTCGGCGGCCGCGGCTGTAGAAGGCCATGTGGAATGGGCCCTGGAGACCGGGACGGATCTCGTGATAGCCACCACGGGATGGAAACTACCCGATCTGGAAGCGCGCGTTGGATCGAGGATAGGAGTCCTCCTCGCTCCCAACCTCTCCACGGGCGTGGCTCTCGTGAGGAGGCTGGCCTCTCTGCTCGGAACCTACGCGGCGATGGAGCCTGATTCGGATCTGGGAATCGTGGAGCATCATCACAAGATGAAGGCCGACGCCCCTTCGGGCACGGCCATCAGCCTGGCCGAGGCCATACGGGCTTCCTGCCCCCGCTATACGGGCTGGAAGATGGGCTCATGGGAAAAGGACAAGATCAACATGGCCTCCTTGCGTTCCGGCTTCGAGATCGGCAGGCACGAACTCGTCCTCGATTCGCCCCTCGAATCGATCGTCGTTACCCATAGAGCCAAGGACAGGAGGGTATTCGCCTCGGGAGCCATGAAAGCAGCCCTCTGGATATGGGGCAGGAAGGGAGTGTTCACCATGGACGATTTCGCAGCAGAGGTGTTCGGCGGCAGAGGGAGGAGCTAGATGGGCGAACGCGAAAGGGCGAAGCGGCTCGAAGAGGCATTCGCTAAGGCTGGCGTATTTTCCGGCGGGGAATGGGAAGAGTTCCTCCTCGCCCTTGAAGCGGGGGAATTGGCTTCGGCCGAACGCGACACGGACGGCGCATGGAGGGCCGTGCCCTGGGTCAAGCAGGCTATACTTTCCGGATTCAAGGCCGGAGGGGCGAGCCAATGGGACTGGCCGGGCGGGGCGGTGGATAGGCCCGCATTCCCTCCGAGGCGATTCACCCTTGCGGATGGCATCCGTGTCGTTCCCGGTGGCAGTTCGGCCCGACGGGGCGCCTATATAGCGCCTGGAGTCGTTATCATGCCGCCTTCCTATATCAATGTCGGCGCACACGTGGGTTCGCAAACCATGGTGGATTCCCATGTCCTCGTCGGATCCTGCGCCTGGATAGGGGAGAGGGTCCACCTTTCCGCGGGAGTCCAGATAGGGGGAGTGCTGGAGCCGCCCCAAGCGGCAGGAGTGGTCGTGGAAGACGGAGCCTTCATAGGCGGGCTCTGCGGGATATTCGAAGGCGTGGTTGTCGGCGAAAACGCCGTCCTTGCCCCGGGGACCATAATCACCAAGGCGACGAGGATATTCGACCTCGTCCACGGGAAGGAGCTGAGCGGCTTCGTGCCCCCGGGGGCTGTCGTTGTGCCGGGATCCCGCCCAGCCCGGGGCGAATACGCTTCAGGGCTCGGGCTATCGCTCCAGACCCCTGTCATCGTAAAATACCGTGACGAGGGCACGGCAGCTTCTGTGACGTTGGAGGAAGCGCTCCGCTGAGAGGCGCCGTTCTTCTACGATATCTCTGTACGATATCTCTGCTAGGCTCGAAGCGGGCATGGCTTTTGGCAGGCGGGAGAAGGGAGCAGGCTTGAAATACAAACTCGGAATCATCGGAGCAGGAAAAATCGGGGAGGCGATCCTCGCGGGAGCCCTGTCCAAGGGCCTCTATGAACCGGGCCAGATCATCCTCTCCGACCCTTCGGAGGCGAGGAAGCATCTGTTGGAGAGCGCGTACGGAGTGGAAGTGAGCCTGGACAACAGGATTGTAGCCTCGGAATCCGAGACAATCCTCCTCGCCGTCAAGCCCAAGACGGTTTCCGAGGTGGCGAGCCTCATAGCCGATTGCCTCGCGCCGGGGACGACAATCATATCGACAGCGGCTGGAGTGCCCCTCGATGTGATTGAATCCCGTGTCTCGGCCAAGGTGGGAGTGATCAGGTCCATGCCCAACCTGGCTGTGTCCGTCGGTGAGGGCATGACGGCCCTGGCGCGAGGCAAGAACGCCTCAGACGCCCAGATGAGCCTTGCTCAGGGACTCTTCGGAGCCGTGGGAAGGGTGGTAGTCGTAGACGAGGCCAACATGGACGCCGTCACCGGGCTATCGGGCTCGGGTCCTGCCTACATTTTCATCGTGATCGAAGCCCTCGCCGATGGCGGGGTAAAGATGGGCCTTCCGAGGGACATCGCGGTCCAGCTGGCGGCCCAAACCGTCCTGGGAGCCGCCAAGACCGTATTGGAGACGGGAGAGCATCCGGCAAGCCTCAAGGATCAGGTTACCACGCCCGCTGGAGTGACGATCGACGGCATCATGGAGCTGGAAGACGGGGGACTTCGCGTCACCCTCATAAAGGCAGTGGTCAAGGCTACCGAACGCTCTCGCCAGCTTTTCCACAAGGGCTGAACCCGATTCCCGGCCAGGAATCACGGGAATACTTCAGCTTCGCCGCGCCGGATCCTGCGCGCCGGAATCGGCTTTCTCAATCCCTGGAGAGTATCGCGCTCAGGAGTTCCCTC
>DATCUA010000134.1:0-6674 GCA_036567645.1 Rectinemataceae bacterium
CTACATCGTCAACGCCGACGGCGACAAACCGGAAAAACGGGAGTATTGCAAAAACCACGACATTGAGTACATCGTACTCGAGAGGACTCCCGCCAAAGGCTTGCCCCGAAGGGCCAGCACGGATTTGCGGGGATTCTGAAAGGAGCCCCGGATGCGCTACGCGCTCATCCTCGCCGGCGGGTCAGGCACCCGCCTCTGGCCGCTCTCCCGAGACGCCAAACCCAAACAGCTCATTCCCGTTATCGAGGGGCGAAGCCTTCTCGAAGAAGCCTATCTTCGGTTGGAGGGCCTCATCCCGGTGGAACGCCGGATGGTATGCGGCCTGGAACGGCACCGCGAGGCGGCCGCGGTCCTCATTCCAGCCCTTAACGGGAACCGCTATATCGGCGAACCGGAGGGCCGGGACACTCTTCCCGCCCTCGCCCTCGCCATGTCGATCATAGCCGCAGAGGATCCCGAGGCGACGGTCGGCGTGTTCACGGCCGATCACGTCATCCGCCCCCGAGATGAATTCAGGGCCCTGGCCGATAAGGCGTACTCCCTGGCCGAAACGAGGGAACGTACCCTCGTGACCTTCGGCGTCCGGCCTACCTACGCCTCGACGGGCTTCGGCTACCTCGAACTGGGCGAAAGGCTCGCCGCCGGAGGAGGGCGATCGGCAGAGGCCAGACGGGTCCTCAAATTCAAGGAAAAGCCAGACGCATCAACGGCCAAGGCCTTCCTCGACGCCGGCCCCGAGAAATACCTCTGGAATTCGGGCATGTTCGTCTGGAAGGCGGCGCTCTTCCTCGAGCTTGTGCATCGCTACGAGCCGGAACTCGGGGCCGCTATCGACGGCATCATCGGCTCGGAAGCGGGCATCCCCGTCCCCGGCGATGGGTTCGCCAATCGCCTCGCTTCAGCCTACCCCGGCTTAAAGAAAAAGAGCGTCGACTACGGCATCATGGAGCCGGCGTCCAGGGATGCCGACGTCGAGATCGCGGCCCTCCCCCTTCTAATGGAGTGGCTCGACATAGGCTCCTGGCCGGCATACGGCAGCCTCCTTTCGCCTGACCAGGAAGGGAATGTGCATTCGGGGAGGGCTCTTTTCGCCGAATCTTCAGGCACGATTGCCGTTTCCACCGAGGAAGAGCACCTGATAGCATGCCTGGGCTGCGAAGACCTCGTTGTCGTCCACACGGCCGACGCTACCCTCATCTGTCCGCGTTCCCGTGCCGATGAACTCAAAAAACTGTATTCCCTCGTCTCGGATTTCGAGGAAGGCGCCTACCGCTAAACCACGTTTTCGACGCTGCCGGGCAAGGTTTCGGCACGGCATTCGGCATATGACCTGAAGCGGCAGACTTTTGCATCGAAAAAATGTAATCGATTACATTTTTTTGTTGACAGATTCGGGAAACCGGAGAATCATTAGCCCTGTGCACGTTTCGCGCTGCCGAATCCGGCAAAAGCGAGACGCATAGGAGTGAGCGGCATGTTGATCGGCATAGCCCCCTGCATTTCTCCTGAGCTCCTTTCCGTCCTCTATAGGATGGGCCATGGCGACGAGATCGTCCTCGCCGACGCCTTCTTTCCCGGGGACTCCTGCAACAGCCGGGTGATCAGGGCCGACGGCATAGAAATCCCTCGGCTGCTGGACGGGATACTCGCCCTCATCAACCTGGACAGCTACGTCCCTTCCCCTGTGCTCATGATGGCCCCGGTTCCTGGCGACAGCCTGGACGTTTCCGTCGAAGCCTCCTATCGGGCGAGCATCGATCGCCACTGGCCCCAAACCCCGCCTATCGAACGCCTCGAGCGCTTCGCCTTCTACGAGCGCGCAAAAAGCGCATTCGCCGTCGTCATGACGGGAACCACGTCGAAATACGGCAATATCATCCTGAAAAAGGGAGTAATACCCGTTCGCGCTTAGCCGAGGAATCCGCCCGGACCGTAAGATTCGGGAAAATGTATCGTTTGACAGGAGAGCAGTATGAAGAGAATCGTGGTTCTCGTGCTTGCGCTTGCCGTTCTCGCCGGCGGCGCTTTCGCGCAGGCCAAGCCTGTGATCGGCGCCCTCATCCGCAACCTGGATGAGCAGTTCGTAGCGGACTATGCGGCCAATCTCAAAGTCCTCGCCCAGAAGGCAGGCGTCGAGCTCAAGCTTCTCGACTCCCGCTCGGACCAGGCAACCCAGCTCGACCAGCTCAACACCCTGCTCACCCAGGGCGTCAAGTTCTTCGTCATCGTGCCGAACCAGACCGAAGCCACCGAACAGATGGCGAAGGCCATCCTCGCCAAGGGAGGCGGAGCCGCCTTCTCCAACATCCAGCCCTCGGTAGCGGCCCTCAAGGTCGGGAAGACCTTCTTCCTCGCCTCCAGCCCCGAATCCGTGGCAGGGCAGATCCAGGCCGACATCATCGACAAATACTTCCAGAAGAACCCCAAGAAGTTAGCGCCAGGCAAGACCATCAACGCCCTCATGCTTCTCGGCCAGCTCGGCCATCCAGCCCAGAAATACCGCACCGACGCGGTTCTCGATGGGCTCAAGGCCAAGGGATACAAGGTCAACATCATCGCCCAGGACACCGCCAACTGGAAGCCGGATGAAGCCCAGCAGAAGATGGACGCCTGGATTGCCGCCTACAACGGCAAGTTCAACATCGTCATCACCAACAACGACGGCATGGCACTCGGCGCCGTCGAGTCCCTCCTGACCGCCAAGTATGTGGACGATCCCAAGGATCCGACCAAGGATACCGATGGCGACGGCACCGTGCTCAAGGTTCCCGTTCTCGGCGTCGACGCCACTCAGGTTGCTCTCAAATCCATGTCCGAGCACAAGCTGTTCGCCACAGTCCTCCAGGACTCCGTCGGCCAGTCTTCCACCGCCTTCGAGCTGGCGCTCGCCATGGCCCAGGGCAAGTACAAGCCCGGCTTCGTAGCCTGGGGGATCAAGCCCGAGACCACCCCCGGCGCCGAAGCGCCCGCCAACGATGCCGCAGTAATCGGCCAGTGCTACCTCGTCCCCTTCAAGGCGGTCACGCTGGAAAACTACAAGTCCTTCATGAAATAATCTATTCGCGAGGTTGATTTCTGATAAAAAGCCAGGAACGCCGCCAGTGCGGCGTTCCTGCGCCGTATTTAGAGAGCCATTGGATCGGGAGAGTCTATGCCTATCGAAGGTGGATCAGAATACGTCCTGGAAATGTCGAACATTTCAAAAAGCTTTCCTGGAGTCAAAGCGCTCGAAAACGTGACCTTGAGGGTTCGCCCCGGAACCGTCCACGCTTTGATGGGGGAAAACGGGGCGGGAAAATCCACGCTCATGAAATGCCTCTTCGGCATCTACCGCGAAGATTCGGGCACGATAACCCTGAAAGGCCGCCAGGTGAAATTCCACAGCGCGAAAGACGCCCTCGAGGCCGGCGTTTCGATGATCCATCAGGAACTGTCGAACATACCGGAACGGTCTGTGCAACAAAACATCTGGCTTGGCAGGGAGCCCCTCGTGAAGGTCGGCCCCTTGAGGTTTATCAATCATAAAAAAATGCACTCCGAGACGGTCGAGCTATTGAAAAGCCTCAGCATGGACATCGATGCCGCGGGACGCATGGGAGGCCTGTCCATTTCCCGCCAGCAGTCCTGCGAAATCGCGAAGGCCGTATCCTACGACGCGTCGGTCGTCGTCATGGACGAACCGAGTTCCTCCCTCACCGAGACCGAAACCGAACACCTCTTCAAAATCATACGCGACCTTCGATCGAGGAATGTCGCCATCATCTATATATCGCACAAGATGAACGAAATATTCCAGATCGCCGACGAAGTGTCCGTCATGCGCGACGGCAAGATGCTCGGCACCTGGCCGGTTGCCGAGCTGGACGAGGACAAACTGATCAGGCTGATGGTCGGGCGCGACACCACGCACCGCTTTCCGCAGATCGATCCCTGCTCCAGCGAAGTAAGGCTCGAAGTGCGTGGGCTCACGTCCGCCAATCCCTCCTCCTTCAAGAACGTGAGCTTTTCGCTCAGGCGGGGAGAAATCCTGGGGATCGGCGGCCTCGTGGGCGCCCAGCGCACGGAGCTCGTGGAATCGATCTTCGGGCTCAGGCCGATTTCCTCCGGCCAGGTTCTCGTCAATGGGAAGGAGATCAAAATCCGCTCGCCTCGCAACGCGATAGACGCAGGCATTGGCCTGATCACCGAAGATAGGCGCGGTTCAGGCATTTTCCCCCTCCTTTCCATTACCACGAACACCGCCATACCCTCCCTGAAAAATTACGTGGGAAAGGTATTTCTCAACCATAAGCGAATCGAGGAAGACGCCCGGAAGCTGAACGAGACGCTCAGAACGAAGACGCCGAGCATGCAAACCTTGATCCAGAATCTTTCCGGCGGCAACCAGCAGAAGGTCCTCGTGAGCCGCTGGCTCATGATACTGCCCGATATCCTGATCATGGACGAGCCGACCAGGGTCATAGATGTCGGGGCGAAATTCGAAATCTACACGATCATGGCCGAGCTGGCCCGCAACGGCAAGTCGATCATCATGGTCTCTTCGGAAATGCCCGAACTCATCGGCATGTCCCATCGCGTTGCCGTTCTCTGTGCCGGGCGGCACACCGGCACCCTGGAAAAAGCGAACGCTACCCAGGAAAATATCATGCGTCTCGCGGCGCAGTTCAACTAAAGGAGGCAGTGATGGCTGCCAAAGACTCGAGCGGTTCCCTGTCCCTTAATTCCAGCATCCGCAGCTTTACCAGCAAGCACACGAATCTCGTCACTTTGCTCGTCCTGGCGGCGATACTCGGAATCATGACAGGAGGCCGCTCCTTCGCCTGGGCATCGGTGCGCAATCTCATGATCGCCGAATCGGTGCGCGCCTTCGCCGCGTTGGGCGTTGGCATGATCATCATTACCCGGGGCATAGACTTGTCGATAGGGTATGTCGTCTGCCTCGTGGCGAGCGTAGCGGCTTCCTTCGCCCAGAATCCCGACTACACCGCAGCCCTCTATCCGGGAAAGGACTTCCCCCTGTACCTTCCCTTCGTCGCCGGCATACTCACGGGCGGGATATGCGGCGTAATGAACGGCCTCCTGATCGCCTACGGCAAGCTCCCCGCCTTCATAGCCACCCTCGGCACAATGTCCATAGCCCGCGGCGCCCAGCTCATCTATACCAAAGCCGCGGTCGTAGGAAGCGTGAAAGACGCTTTCAAGCTGGTATCCCAAGGCTCCGTAGGTCCGGTGCCCAATCTCGCCGTATTCGTCACCATAGCCATCCTATTCGTCTGGGTACTGTTGCGCCACACGAAGCGAGGCACGAACTTTTACGCTATAGGAGGCAACCCCATCGCGGCCCGCGTGTCGGGCATCAATGTCGAGCGCGAGATAGTAACCGTGTATACGTACGCCGGCATCATGTACGGAATAGCCGGTTGCCTCCTCGCCGGCCGGCTCGGCCTCGCGAACGCGCTCACCGCCAACGGCATGGAGCTGGACGCCATTGCGGCGGTGACGGTAGGCGGGGTGTCGCAGACCGGAGGCGTAGGCACCGTAGGCGGGATGGTGATCGGCGTCCTGACCCTCGGCATCATCAATTACGGCATGACCTACCTGGGGGTGGACTCGTACTATCAGCTTCTCGTCAAAGGCGTGATCATCATCGTCGCCGTCTTCTTCGACATGAAGAAGTACGCGAGGCGTGCGTAATCCACGCCTATGCCTAACTCCCTAGTGACGATGCGAGACGTCGCCCTCGCCTCGGGCGTCTCGACGGCGACGGTTTCGCGCGTCCTCAATGACGACGCCCGCGTCAAGGAAAAGACCAGGGTCCACGTGAGGGCGGCCATAGACAAGCTGGGCTACAAGCCCAACCAGGTGGCGAGGGGCCTCAAGACCAGGGCGACCAGGACCGTGGGCGTCGTAGCGCCCGAACTCGCTTCCGTCTTCTTCATGCAGCTTTCGGAAAGCATGGAGGCTGAGCTGGCGGCTCACGGCTATTCGCTCATAGTATGCTCATCGCGCGAGAGCCTGGAGCAGGAGAAAAAGCGCCTGCAGCTCCTCGCGGCGCGCTTTGTAGACGCCGTCGTCATCATCCCCTCATCGGATCGCGGCGAGCACTTCAACACAGTGCATGGGAAGGACATCCCCCTCGTCTTCATAGACCGGATCGCCCACGGCGTCCAAGCCGACGCCGTGGTTTCCGACAACGAGGGGGGAGCCCGCCAGGCGACCGAGGCCCTGATAGCCGACGGCTACAGGCGCATCGGCTTTCTGGGAGGCGATCTGCGCGTCTCCATAGCCCGCGAGCGCTACGAAGGATATAGGAAGGCCATGGAAGCAGCAGGGCTTCCGCTCGAACCGGATTTCGTGCGGTTCGGAAGCCTCCATATCGAGTCGGGATACAAGCAGATGGCCGAGATGCTGGCCAAGCCCGGAGCGCCCGAAGCCTATTTCATAGTCAACGCCGACACTCACGTGGGCGCTACAAACTATCTCTTGACGGAAGGCCGTACACTCAGGGATAGGATCGTTTTCGCCTCCTTCGACGAAATGGAGTATTCGCCGCTTTTGCGTTTCTGCCGCTATTCGGTGAGGCAGCCGGTGGAGGAGATGGGAAGGGCCGCCGCGCGCATAGTGCTGGATCGCCTCAAGGGAATAGGGGAATCCGAGCGCAAGACGGTGCGGCT
>DATCUA010000135.1:0-3154 GCA_036567645.1 Rectinemataceae bacterium
TACGCGAGTTCGCCAGGGCCAAGGGGGCTTCGGTCAGCTACCTCCCCCTCGAGCTCCCCGACCTGCGCATATCGGAAGCGAAGCTCATCGCCGAGCTCGACGCCCCCACGGCCGGCTCCCGCCTCTTCGCCTATCCGGCCCAGTCCAATTTTTCCTCTGTCCAGCATCCCCTGGAGTGGATCGAGCTGGCCCATGAGCGCGGCTGGGACGTCCTCGTGGATGGGGCGGCCTTCGTGCCCACCAACCGCCTCGACCTGGGAAAATGGAAACCCGATTTCGTCCCCTTGTCCTTCTACAAGATGTTCGGCTATCCCACGGGCATAGGCGCCCTCCTCGCCAGACGCTCTGCCCTGGCCAAGCTCCGCAGGCCCTGGTTCGCCGGCGGCACCATAACCGTGGCTTCGGTCCAGGGCGACAAGTATTACCTGGAAAAGGGCGCTCCCGGCTTCGAGGACGGGACCCTCAACTACCTGGGCATCCCAGCCGTGAAGATAGGCCTGGACCACATCAAGTCCCTGGGCATAGACCTCATCCACGAGCGGGTCATGGACCTGGCCGGCTGGATGCTCGATTCACTCCTCGCCTTGCGCCATGGAAACGGAAAACCCCTGGTGCGGGTCTATGGCCCCACGACGATGGAGAGGCGCGGCGGGGCCATGGCCTGCAACTTTTTCGGAGCCGACGGCAGGGCTATAGACCACAGGAAGGTGGAGGCCGAGGCGAACACGGTGGGCATTTCCCTGCGCACGGGATGCTTCTGCAACCCCGGCGCCGGCGAGCTGGCCTTGGGCATTTCACGCGAGGAGCTCGTCTCCTGCTTCGCCGAGCGAGACGCCGAAGCCCACGACGATCCCGAGGCCGATCCCTTCACCCTGGACGACCTCAAGGGGTGCCTCCTCGGGGGAAAGTCCAACGGGGCGGTACGCCTTTCCGTGGGCCTGGCGAGCAATTTCGCCGACGTGGAGGCCATGGTCAAGTTCGCGGAGGGATTTCTGGAGCGCTGAGGATATTTAGGAGATGTTGATTGGGGATTTGACCCTCGGCATGTACCAGGGGCTCGATCCCTATATCTTAATCAGGTCGATGACGTGCATTCATTCCCCAGGTGCCCTATTGCATTCAGGCATTCTACAAGGCCACAAGCCGTCAGTGTCGAAGAGATGGGGTATTCTCCATCCATAATACCTACAAGGAAAGCCCGTTCGGGTTCGAGATCGGCCAAGGCGGCATGGAAGCCGCGGGTCGGCCGAGGGGCTGAGGAAGCCTTGAACTCGAAGGCGATCCTCCTGGGGCCGCGCTCCAGAACCAGATCCAGCTCGGCTCCGCCTGATGAACGATAGAACGAGGGAATCCATTCCGGCATACTGTCGCACACCGATTCCACGCACCAGGCTTCCCAGCTCGCTCCGAATGCCGGATGGCCCAACAGATGATCGGCGCTCGAGATGCCGAGGAGCGAATGGCATAATCCCGTGTCGCGAATATAGAGTTTGGGAGCCTTGATGAGGCGCTTCTTGATGTTCCCGTTCCAAGGGGGCAAGAGCCGCACAATGAGAGCTTCCTGGAGGAATTCGAGCCTCGCGCGAATAGCGTTGCCGCTCAAGTCCATAGAAGCCCCGAGCTTGGCGGCATTCAGTATCTGGCCCTGGAGGTGCGCGCACATAGTGAGGAATCGGCGCCACGATTGAGGGCTGACTCGCTTCCCCAGCATGAACAGGTCTCGCTCCACGAGACTGTTGATAAAGGCTTCCCTCCAGCGGATGCTCGTCTGGTCGTCGGCTGCCAGGCTGGACTGGGGGTAACCACCCCTCCAGAGGCCAGAGAGAACCGAAGGCGGAGAACCGGGCAGATATTCGCTAGCCAGGAAGGGACTCAACTCCAGGTACTCTACCCTGCCGGCAAGGCTCTCCGCGCTGCGGTTGACGAGGCCTCTGGAAGCCGAACCCAGAAGGAGAAAGCGCCCCGGCCTCCTGTCGCGATCTATTTCCGTCCGCAAAATGGGGAAGATTTCCGGGGACAGCTGGACTTCGTCGAGGCAGATGAGGCTTTGGGCATTTCTCTCGAAATAGAGTTGGGGATCGGAGAGTTTAGCCAGATCCCGTGGATTTTCGAGATCGAGGATGATGGCGTTTGGGGTTTTTTCGACTATGCTTCGTACTAGGCTTGTTTTCCCGCATTGGCGGGGACCGGTCAACACCACGGCTGGGAATTTTGTCAGGCTGTCCAATAGTCGAGTCTTCAAATTCCGCTCAATATATCCTTGCATATCGTAAGTATCGCATAACTTTTGTAAGGATACAACGCCGAAAGATGAGGACCTTTTTGCTTGGATTCGACATGGGGAACCTAAAAACTTGTGCTCACGCCAGAAAGGTGGTAGAAAGAAGGCAAAACCGTAAAACGGAGCGCCCCCATGCGTCGACCATGTTCCGTTTCCTTCGCGGCCGCCCTCCTCGTATTCGCTATGCTGGGTGCGGGTGTTCTGCATTGCCAAGGAGCCGAGAAAAAGGTGGCCCTCGTCATCGGCAATTCGGCGTACGATATCGGCCCTTTGAAGAACGCGGGCAACGACGCTTCGGATATGGCTACGGCGCTTCGCTCGCTCGGGTTTTCCGTCACCCTGGGCTTGGATGCCACCAAGCGCTCCATGTACCAGCTCATCGACCAATTCGGCGCCGCCATCCGGGGCGCCGATATTGCCCTTTTCTATTATTCAGGCCACGGCGTCCAATCCGGGGGCGAAAACTACCTCATCCCCGTGGGCGCCGAGATTAGCATAGCCTCGGATGTGGAGCTGGAAGGGGTCCAGCTCCAGAGGCTCATTGGGCGGATGAACGCCGCTGGGGCAGGCACCAATGTGATAATCCTGGACGCCTGCCGGAACAACCCCTTTCCACAGGCGGTCCGAGACATGGCCCGGGGCTTGGCCGTGGTAGGCCAGAAGCCGCCCGAGAGCATCATCGTCTACGCCACGGAGGCAGGGGAGACGGCGGACGACGGGAGCGGGCGGAATGGCGTTTTCACAGCCTCCCTCCTCCGCCATCTCTCCCGAAACGAGGAGTTCACGGTGATCCTGCGCGACGTGAACGCCGACGTGAGGAAGGAGACGGAGCAGAAACAGAGGCCAGCCAAATACGACAATCTCACTCGGGCT
>DATCUA010000136.1:0-1832 GCA_036567645.1 Rectinemataceae bacterium
AAGCGCCCGAGCTTCTTGACCATGGGCTTGCCGCAGAGTTCGCAGATCCTGTCGGTCACCTCGTCCAAGGCGCCCTTTTTGGACCCCAGGCTGGAAAGTACCTCATCGAGCCGTGCTTTGAAGGGGAAGTAGAACTCGCGCATGGCCTTTATCCAGTCCACCGACTGCTCCTCCACCTGGTCGAGGAGACTTTCCATCGTAGCGGTGAAGCTGGCGGAGATGAGATCGGGGAAGTACTGGCTCAAGATGTCCGAAATCATCCGCCCTAGGGCGGTGGGCACGAGCTGGCGGCTCTGCCTTCCCACATAGTATCGCTCGATGAGGGTGGAGATGGTGGGAGCATACGTTGAAGGCCGGCCGATGCCCAGCTCCTCGAGAGCCTTGACGAGGCTGGCTTCTGTATACCGGGAGGGTCCCTGGGTAAAATGCTGGGCTGCGTCCAGGCCTTCCACCTCGAGGTCCTGGTCTTTCGCCAGGGCGAGGACGTGGCTGGAACGCTCCTCCTTCGATGCCAAGACATTGATGACTTTATAGAAGCCTTCGTCAAGATAGGCAGAGGCCGACACTCGGAAGAGAGCTTCGCCCATCTCTATGTCGGCTGTCGTCACCCTGACCGTGGCGGCGCTCATCTGGGAGGCGACGAATCGCTCCCAGATCAGGGCGTAAAGCCTGAGTTCGTCCTTGGAAAGGTATGCGGATACGTATTCAGGCGTCAGGCTCACCTTGACGGGCCGCACCGCCTCGTGGGCGTCCTGGGAACCCGAACCGGTGGCATAGCGCTGAGCTTGGGCGGGAAGCTGGGCTGGATGCCTTTCCTTGATCCATGCCCTGGCATCTTCAAGGGCCCCTTCGGAAATGCGCGTTGAGTCCGTGCGCATGTAGGTGATGAGACCGCTTCGCTGCGATCCGAGGGCCACGCCCTCGTAGAGCTTCTGGGCTATCTGCATCGTCTTCTTCGATGTGAAGCCCAGCCTCGTCGAGGCTGTCTGCTGCAGGGTGGATGTGGTGAAGGGAGGCTTGGGCTTTATACTCTTATCCGAATACCTGATATCGGATACGCGCGCTCTCTTGCCCTCGAGGGCCGATATGACGGCTTGGGCATCGGCTTGCTTCTTGAGTTCGGCCTTTTCTCCCCTGAAGAGGACGAGATCGGCCTTGACCACGGATTTCCTGGTCTTGAAACTACCCTCTATCGTCCAGTATTCCTCGGGTATGAACGATTCGACCTCGGCCTCTCGGTCGCATATGAGCTTGAGGGCAGCGGACTGGACTCTGCCCGCCGAAAGGCCGTTCTTCACCTTCTTCCAGAGCAGAGGCGAGAGATTGTAGCCCACGAGCCTGTCCAAAACCCGCCTAGCCTTCTGGGCGTCCACCTTGCTCATCTCCACGGCTCTCGGGGAAGCCACAGCCGCGCGAATGGCATCCTGGGTTATCTCGTTGAAAGCTATGCGCTCGATCTTTGCCTCGGGTTCCTTCTCCCGCAGGTACTTGCCGATCTGGAAGGCTATAGCCTCCCCTTCCCGGTCCGGATCCGATGCCAAGAGAATGGTAGAAGCGTCTTTGGCAGCCTTCGCGAGATCCTTGAGAACCGAAGCCCTCCCGCGAATAGTGAGGTATTCGGGCTCGAAATCCTTGTCCACATCGACCCCGATCCTCGATTTGGGAAGGTCGATGAGGTGGCCCATGGAGGCGAGCACCTTGTACTTGCTCCCGAGGTATTTCTCTATCGTCTTGGCCTTGGCGGGGGACTCTACGATGACGAGGGTTCCCTTGGAGGAAGACTTCTTTGGAGACGGCTTCTTGGCAGCCGGTTTTTGGGCTGCCGAGGTCTT
>DATCUA010000137.1:0-3236 GCA_036567645.1 Rectinemataceae bacterium
CGCCTATCTTGCCGGAATCTGGATTCTCTCCGCCCTTGCCAATTTCTCCATCCCTGGGGACGAGGGCGAGACATTCTCCAGCCGCGTCCAGCGCTTCGAGGACGCTTATCTTCTCCGCTGGGCGGGCGAGGTAGAATCCACCTCCTGGGCCGCGCGACGCGGCTATGAGGCCGGCTTTCCTCAGCCTGAAAAAAATCTGCTGGAGGAACTCCATGGAAATACCCTCTTCCTCCGCGATCTTCCGAAGGGCGAGGGGGCGGGCGGGCGCGGTTTGGGCCGCGAGGACAGCCAAAGCCCTGAGAGCATAAAAGCCCCGCATCGTAGTCCGCATTTTGTGCTCCTTATGAAATGTCGACGGACGAATTATAGCCCGGCTTTGGCATAAAGAGCAATCGTGTTTTATTCGAAGGGGAATCCCGAGGCTTCGCCGAGCACCCAACAGCGATGGATCCTCCTGTCGCGGAAGTCCCTGGGGATGGATGCCTCGCTCCTGTCCTCCCAGGGCAAGGCCACGAGCTTCGGTTCCCAGCGTAGCCTCCTGGAGTTCGTGGAGAAGAGGATGCTTCCCCCGGATTCGAGGAGGCTGGAGCAGGCCTCGAGGAGGGAGGGCCAGTCGCGCGCGATATCGAAATCCCGCGCTGTCATGCTCGAGTTGGAATACGTGGGAGGATCGGCGACGATGAGGTCGAACCGCTCTCTCCGAGCCCTCGCTTTGGACAGATACTCCATGCAATCAGATCGTATTTCCGCGTGGGCCGAGGTTTCGAGCCCGTTGAGGGCGAAATTCTTCCTTGTCCATTCCAGGTATGTGTTGGATAGGTCGACGCTCGTCACCTGGGCGGCTCCGCCAGCGGCGGCGTTGATAGAGAATGAACCCGTGTACGCGAAGAGGTTGAGGACCCGTTTCCCCCGGCTGGAACGGCGCAAGGCCAGCCGTGCGGGACGGTGGTCAAGGAAGAGTCCCGTATCGAGGTAATCCGAGAGGTTGACATGGAAGCGGAGGCCGCACTCCTCGACATACATCGTTTGGGATCTGCCCTTTGCATCGGCCTTCATGTACTGTTCGGCTCCGCGCATCCTGCGCCGCCGCTTTAGGAAAATGCGTTCGGGAGGGATAGAGAGGCTTGCCGAGGCCGCCTCTACCATGAGGACGAGCCAGGCCGTCTCTTCCTCCTCGGGCTTTTCGTAAGGCCGTTCGTAGAGGCCGAGCACAGCGCAGGCATTCTCGGGAGCCCCGTACCTGTCCAGATAGAGGGGAACCTCGGGGATGTCGGCGTCATAGAGCCTGAGAGCCTGGATGCCCTCGGATCTAGCCCAGCGGCGCAGGGTCTTCTCGTTTTTCGCGAGCCTGTTCGAGAAATACTCCGCTTGCCGCTCGTCTTTCTCGGAGCGGAGGATCATGGCCTAGAGATCTTCCGGAAGGGTCTTGGCGGAAAGCCTCATCATCACCGAAAGCATGGCGTAGCCGGAGGATAGATCCTCTTTCCATACAGTGATTCCCTCGGGCACCTTGAGCTTGATATTGGTGAAGTTCCAGATGGATTTGATGCCCGAGCGGACGATGCTCTCGCAGCAGGCCGCTGCGAAGGGAGAGGGAACGGTGAGGATTGCTATCTCGGCTCCGATCTCCGGGGCCCTGGTCTCCAATTCGTCCAGGGAATAAATGGGAACCCCATGGACGAAGGAGCCGATTTTAGCCGGATCCGTATCGAAGGCGGCTACGATGTCCAGGCCATGGGTCTTGAATTCCTGATAGCCCGAAAGGGCGGAACCAAGGTTTCCGGCTCCCACTACCACAGCCCTGCGCACGAGGTCCCAGCCCAGATAGCGCTCGATAGCAGCCACGAGCTCTTGGACGGGATAGCCCTTTTTCGGCTTTCCTATTATGCCGGTTATGGCCAGATCCTTCCGAACCTGTATGGGCTCGAGGTTGAGCTCATTGGCTATGACTGTGCCAGAGATATAGGAGTCTCCCGCGGCTTGGGAGCTTCGTATTATGTGGAGATACGACGGCAAACGCCGTATGGACGGAGCGAAGGATATCTTCTGCTTGTTGGACATGCGCCCTCCAGACTCAAGATTCGACTATATATGAGTATCGATAAAAGTCAAGCGAAAAGCGATGCTATGTATCTTTATACTTATATAATAAATTCTAAATATGCGTAAAGGGTTCGGTTACTCCACCCATACATTGGCCTTCAATCCCACCATGTCCTCGCCGAGTAATCCGGCCGGATCGAAGACCCGGCGTGCCGGATGGAGCAGGCTGTCCTGAACGAGCCGAACAGGCTACCCATGCGATCGGCGAAGAGGCTCAAGGTCCTTCCCCCCGCCACGTCTTCGTCGTAGAGAAGGGCCCTCGAGTCCTTGAATGCATAGAGCCACGCCTTGTCGGAAAAGGTGAGGATGGGTTCCTCGTCGTTCCTCTTGAACATCGAAAAGCGTATGAAGTAGAGAGGAAGGCCTAGAATCTCCGAGAGGAGGAGGGCGGGCATGATCGATCCGTGCGCGGCCGCGATGATGATTTCGGGGCGGAAGCCTGTATTCAGATCTTGGGCGAGCTTTTCAAGGAGCCTGGGCTCCGAGCCCCTCCATGTGTAGGCATCCCGTATGCCAGTGTACACGAACGACATGATTTCTGGAGGAAGCTCGGCCAGGAAGGCCTCGGCCCTCGACTGGAATCCGGGTTCCAGTCGAAGAGCCGAGCGCGCCATGTCGATGGAAAGGCGGTAGAGCCGGTTGGCTTTGTCGACAGCCGGCAACCCGTGCTCTACGCGGTACCTGCCCGCTTCCTTGAGTTCATAGTACACGGTGGGATGGAGTGGCAGGCCATGCTCAACGCAGATCTTGTAGTTGAGCATTACGTTGACTATCCCTGGAGCGCTCACATAGAGTGATACGGCCTTGTGATGGGCTTCCTCCCAGGCCAGGGCGGGCGGGGCCCTATTCCGTGCTCCGGCACTATCCCGGGCTTCTGCCTCCCCCCATCCTCCCTGCTCGAGTTCGGCGGAGAGGGCGGCTACGCGCCGCACGAGGTGGCCGTACCGCAGTGTAAATTCCATGGATTCGGGGGGAGTGGACCAATCCGCTGAGCTGAGGAGTTCAGAGAGCATGGAGCAATGGTATGGCGCGAGCGGCATCGAGACAAGCGCGGAAACCGGCGCGGTAAGCCTCGTATGCGGGGCTCTGCTCGCCGGGGGGAGGAGTAGCCGCTTCCTCGGCTCAGATAAGCA
>DATCUA010000138.1:0-8185 GCA_036567645.1 Rectinemataceae bacterium
AGAGAAAATACGGCTATGTAGCCGCGCTCAGGGCAGTGCGCAGCGAGGATGGCATGACCGCGGAGGTATTCCCCTTCGAGGCTTCCGATCTCATAGCGATATCCTCGGCGATCACCAACAAGGTTCCGAGCATCGGCCGCGTGGTGTACGACATCTCCTCCAAGCCCCCGGCGACAATCGAATGGGAGTAGGGACAGGGCAGCATTTCGTCCCCGTGTTCTAGGATTCCTCCGGATACCGGTAGAGCTGTCCGCCGGGGCTCTTGAGCACCCAGTCCCCGTCGTCCTGGCCAGCTATGTCTTCGGGGAGGTAGAGCTTTCCTCCCCCGCCCGGGGCATCGACGGCGTAACGTGGCAATTCTGCTCCGGACATACGCGTGCGGAGCTCTGCGTATATGCTCAGGCCCCTGGAGAGGGGAACGCGGAAATGCGAGGTGCCGGCCGCGAGGTCGCCCTGGAAGAGGTAGTAGGGATGGACTCCCAGGTGGGCTAGACCAGAGAAGAGCTCTTCCAGGATATCAGCAGAGTCATTGATTCCGCGCAGGAGGACGGTCTGGGAGAGCAGGGGGATGCCCCCTTTCAAAATGCGCTCGCAGACACGACCGAAATCCGCGGAGAGCTCGGCGGGGTGGTTCACCTGTATGGCCATCCGGATAGGCCGCCGTTCTTCCAGGATGCCGAGGAGTTCCGGGTTCATCCTCTCCGGGAGCGCGACGGGCATACGAGTGCATATGCGGATGGAGATGCTCCTCGTAGCGCTCCTTGCGGCTGATATGGAGTCCAGAAGCCGAGTCACGAGCTCGTTCGAAGCAGCGAGGGGGTCGCCTCCCGAAACCAGGACTTCTCGCACCTCCAGGTGGCTCTCGAGATAGCGAGTCAATTTCCCCATGGCTTCGGCGTCGATGAAACCCCGCTCTCTGGGTAGTAGATTCCGCCTGAAGCAATAGCGGCAATAGAGGGCGCATTCGCCTGATGCTCGGACGAGCACGCGGGAGGGATACTGATGCACTACCCTCGGCACGGGCGAGTGTTCTGACTCGCCGAGAGGATCGATCAGCTCCCCGGGAGCGGTTATCGCCTCGAGGGGGGAGGGAAGGGCCTGCGCCAGGATGGGATCGAGAGGCATGCCTCGCTCGTCTCGAGAGCAGGAAGCCCAATCCTCTCCAGCCAAGGCGAGCCAATAGCCGGGCACGGCGAAAGGCGGGCCTTGGTTCCCTTCCTCAAGCGCAGATGCGTGTTTCAACCTGTCGGCCATCTGTCCTACCCAATCCGACTCCATGGAGGAAAGCTATACTTTTTCAGCCCTCATGTTCAACCGAGCCGCCGCTTGGGCTATACTCTTTAGCCGAGGAGAATCCCTTGGCGTATAAAAACCTGGTTTTCAAAGGCGGGGGAGTGCGTGGCATAGCCTACCTGGGCGCCCTGCGCGCCTTCTACGAGGCGGGGGGCATGAAAAACGTCAGGCGAGTAGCCGGCACCTCCGCCGGGGCGATCACGGCGGTGCTCGCGTCCATCTTCCCCGACGACTTCCATGCGCTCGAGGCCGCTGCCGAAAGCCTGGATTATTCCCGCATTCCAAGCGAGAAGGACGAGCCCTTGCCTGAGGCATCCGGCAAGCCCGATGCCAAGAGCAACGACGAGAGGGGATTCGCAGCCCTCGGCCTCGTCAAGAGCGCCCAGTGCCTGCACCGCCTCGTGCATGAAAAGGGCTGGTACTCCAGCTCCTATTTCTACGCCTGGCTCAAGGCGACCATAGCTTCCCGTTTCACAGTGCCGAAGCGAGCCTACACATTCGCGGATTTCAGGGACGCCGGAATCCACACGGGCAGACAGGCTTTCCCCGATCTCTACGTTACCGGCACCGACATCTCCAACCGCAAGCCCCGCTTGTTCTCATGGGAGACCACTCCGGACATGGAAGTGGCCGAGGCCGTGCGCATATCGATGTCCATACCCCTCTTCTTCGAGTCCAAGGAGTTCGCGTACCCGGGCACATCGTCTCCCCAGGTTTTCTCCGACGGCGGAGTGATGTGGAATTATCCCCTGGGAGCATTCGACGAACCTGCCTACCAGGGCAAGGGAGCCAAGGGCCCCAATCCCGACACCCTCGGCTTTTTCCTGTATACGTCCAACGAGGACGGTTACAAGCCCATAAGAAGCCTCGTCGATTATATCGGCGCCTTGTTCGAAAGCCTCCTCCTGGTTCAAGACAGGCTCGTCCTGATGGACGAAAGCCAGACATCCAGGTCGATTCTGATCGACGATTGCGGCATCTCCCAGACCCAATTCGACATAGCCCCGAAAGATGCGGACTACGAGAGGCTCGTGGCTTCGGGCTACGCGGCCGCCAAAGCCTTCCTCGAGCGCTCATCGGGCTTGGGCATGGTATTGGAATCCATCCGGAATCGCCTGGCGAAATGGCTTGTCCGATGAGCCAGATGATAGGCTTGTATCCGGCCGCCAACCGATTCCCTTGTGGGAAATGCAAAATTATGCAATAATCGAAGCCTACGTTCGGTCCAAAGGGAGCAGGTTTTCATGAAAGAAAGGCTCGAGAGGCTCAAAGTCGTCAAGTCCCTGATTAAAGCCCATCGCATAGATTCGCAGGACGGCCTGCTCCAGCTCCTCTCCGAAGCCGGATACAGTGTCACTCAGGCCACCCTGTCTCGGGATCTCAAGTATCTCAAGGTGGGCAAGGTGGCCGACGGCCAGACCGGCTATTACTACACGGTTCCCTCGGACGAGGAGCGCAAGGAATCCGAGCGCCACTTCATCCAGGATTTCATGCGCGGCTACGTCTCCGTGGACTGGAACGATTCGATCTTCGTTGTGCGCACCTTTTCGGGCCACTCGGATTCCGTCGCCCTGGCTATAGACAACATGGGATTGGATGAGGTCCTCGGCACCGTGTCAGGAAGGGATAACGTCGTCTTCATCGCGCTCAAGAAGGGCGCGAAGGGCGAGGATCTGGTGAAGTCGCTCAAGGAGAAAATCCCGGAATTCGATCCGGAATGAATCCCCGGCGGATGCCTACCTTCCGCCCTTCTTCGCCTCGGCCAGGGCGGCAGCCTCCTCTCCTAAGTGCTCAATGAGTTCAGCTACAGTCCATCCCAAGTTGGCGGGCGTGGTAGTGGCGTAGGCCGTGCTGTCGGATCCATGGCCGAGAGCTTTCGCCGCCCTCATGATGGCGAAGGCCTCTTCATTGGTGAATCCGTGCATGATGACCGCCTTGATGCTCGTGTCCATGTGCAGAGTATACGCCAAAGCCATCCTCGCATGAAGGACGGCCCCGATTGCGGGGTCTCCATCGAAACCCTCGCGAAAGGCTTGTATTGCCTCTGCCCTCGCCCGATCTGTATCTTCTAGACGAGAACAAATCCATCAGGCGGTTATCCCTATGAACTACGAAAAATTCACTCTGAAGGCGCAGGAAGCCCTGCGTGATGCTTCATCCTTGGCCCAGAAGGCCGACAATCCCAATGTCGAGCCCGAGCACATCCTCTACGCCCTCCTCCTCCAGTCCGAGGGCGTCGTGCCAGCCCTCGTAGAGAGGATTGGCGCGGACAGGGCCGAGTTGGAGCGAGCCACTCTCTCCCTCCTCTCCAGGCTTCCCAAGGCCTATGGCTCCACTTCCCAAGTCTACCTCTCGGGACAAGGCTCAAAGGCCCTGGCCAAGGCCGAGATGGAAGCGGGAGCCCTCAAGGACGAGTTCGTCGCCTCTGAGCACATGCTCCTCGGCGTCATAGCCGTCCAGGGCCCTGCATCGGAACTGCTCTCCTCTATGGGCATAACGCGAGATGCCATCCTTTCGGCGCTCGTGGCAGTGCGCGGATCGAGGCGGGCTACCGACCAGGAGGCGGAGGAGAAGTACCGGGTACTGGAGAAATATTGCCGGGACCTCACAGCCCTCGCCCGCAGGGACAAGCTCGATCCCGTGATAGGCAGGGACGAGGAAATACGCAGGGTGATGCAGGTCCTCTCGCGCCGAACCAAGAACAATCCGGTCATCATCGGGGAACCCGGGACGGGGAAGACGGCCATCGTCGAAGGCCTGGCGAGAAGAATCGTAGCCGGAGACGTGCCGGAGAGCCTCAAGGACAAGCAGCTTCTCGCCCTCGATCTGGGAGCCCTCATAGCGGGGGCCAAGTTCAGGGGCGAGTTCGAGGAAAGGCTCAAGGCCGTGATAGAGGAGATACAGAAATCCGAGGGCAAGATAGTCCTCTTCATCGACGAGCTCCACACCCTCGTTGGCGCCGGGGCGGCGGAAGGGGCCATGGATGCCTCCAACCTCCTGAAGCCCGCCTTGGCGCGGGGCGAGCTCAGGGCTATAGGCGCCACTACACTGGACGAGTACCGGAAGCATATAGAGAAGGACGCGGCCCTTGAGCGAAGGTTTCAGCCCGTGTTCTGCGCTCCGCCCTCGGTGGAGTCCACTATCGCCATCCTCCGCGGCCTCAAGGACAGATACGAAGTGCACCATGGCGTGCGCATACGCGACGACGCCCTCATAGCCGCGGCAGTCCTCTCGGATCGCTACATCACCAGCCGCTTCCTTCCGGACAAGGCCATCGACCTGGTGGACGAAGCCTCCTCCAGGCTCAAGATGGAGATAGAGAGCCAGCCTACCGAGCTCGATATGGTGGAGCGCAAACTCATCCAGCTCAAGATGGAAGCCCAGGCATTGAGGAAGGAAACGGATCCCGCCTCGAAGGAAAGGCTTTCGAAACTCGACGAGGAAATTGCGGAAACCGGCTCCGAACGAGACTCCATGGCCCTGCGATGGGAATCGGAAAAGAAGAAATTGGCCGATATCCGCAATCTCAAAGAGACTGTGGAAAGCCTCAAGTCCGAGGCAGAGCGCAAGCTGAGGGAGGGAGATCTGGCCGCCGCCTCCGAGATAAAGTACGGGAAGCTCATCGAAGCGCAGAAGAAGCTCGACGAAGCGACGAAATTGGCAGTCTCCCGAGGAGATGTGCCGCGCCTTTTGAGGGAGGAAGTATCGGAGGAGGACATAGCTCGAGTGGTTTCAGCCTGGACGGGCATTCCTGTAACCAAGATGCTCTCCGGTGAGACGGGTAAGTATATCGATCTGGAAAACCGCTTGGGCGAAAGGGTGATCGGCCAGACAGCCGCGGTAAAAGCGGTGGCAGACGCCATCAGGCGCAATAGGGCGGGGCTTTCCGATCCCAGGCGCCCCTTGGGAAGCTTCCTGTTCCTGGGCCCTACCGGCGTGGGCAAGACCGAACTCGCAAAGACCCTCGCCGAGTTCCTCTTCAACGACGAAAAAGCCCTTACGCGAATCGACATGAGCGAATACATGGAGAAGCACGCCGTGTCGCGCCTCATAGGCGCCCCTCCAGGATATGTCGGCTACGACGAGGGAGGCCAGCTCACCGAAGCCGTCAGGCGGAGGCCCTATTCGGTAATCCTGTTCGATGAGGTGGAGAAGGCCCATCCCGAGGTGTTCAACGTCCTGTTGCAGACCTTGGACGACGGGAGGCTGACCGACGGGCAGGGGAGGGTGGTAGACTTCAAGAACTCCATCATCATCATGACCTCCAATCTCGGCTCAGAGCTCATCCTCGAAGCCGATGACCTCAAGGCGCTCAGGCCACAGATAGACGGCTTGCTCAAGATGAGCTTCAAGCCGGAGTTCCTCAACCGCATAGACGAAATAGTCCTCTTCGAGCGTCTCGACGAGGAAATGATCGGCAAGATAACCGATCTACGGCTCAAGGAACTCGGCCGAAGGATGGAGGAACGCGGCTTCGGGCTCGCGATAGAGCCTCAGGCGAGGGATTTCATAGCAGCCGCCGGCTACGACAGGAAATTCGGAGCCAGGCCCTTGAAGCGAGCCATACAGAGCCTCGTGGAAAATCCCCTGGCTCTGCGCATCCTTTCTGGCGAAATCCCCGAGGGAGGGAAGGTGAAAGTCTTCCTCGAGCCAGGCGGAGAAGCGCTCGGTTTCGGCGTCGAGGCTCAGGCGGGCGCGAATGGGCGCTCTTGAACCACGGTCATCCGGTTGGGGACAGACAGGGGCCTCGATGGGAGCCCCGGGGCGAATGCCCCGTTTCACAGATAGCCATGCCCATCTCTCCATGGTCGCCGAGAGAGCCGGCCGGGCCGAGCTGGAGAAGGCGCTCAGCGCCTACTCCGATGCCTGGGGGGAACGGGGAGTATCTGGGAGCAGTCGGGCTGATGGGCTAGAGACCGTAGCCTGCGAATCCCCACCCTTCATCCTCGATATAGGTACAGAGCCCGGAGATCTGGGGCCGAGGCTGGATCTCTGGGGCCGGTGGCCTTTTGTGCGCTTTTCCGCAGGGCTCTGGCCCGGCCCGGCCGCGCTCGGCAATCCGAAGATCGCCCTGGCCGCTCTAGCCGCGGACCTGGAGCTGGGCCGCTGCTCGGCTCTGGGCGAGTGCGGCTTGGATTACTACCACATGGCGGCGGGGAAAAAGGAGCAGATAGCCCTCTTCCGTGCCCAAGTCGAAATGGCCGCCGAGTGGGGCTTGGGCCTCGTCGTACACTCGCGAAACGCTTTCGAAGACAGCCTGGCTGTTGTTTCGGAAGCCGCCCACAGCGTACCAGTCGTCATCCACTGCTTCGGGTACGGGCCTCGGGAAGCCGAAGGATTCCTAGAGGCGGGTTGCTATCTATCCTTCGCCGGCAATCTCTGCTTCCCCTCGTCCGAATCCTTGAGGCGAGCCCTGGCCTTGACGCCACCGGATCGCGTCCTCATAGAGACGGACTCGCCTTACATGAATCCCCCTCCCTTCAGGGGCAAGCCCTCGACGCCTCTCGACATGGAAAGAACCCTGATCCTAGCGGCTCATGTCCGCGGCGAGGATCCAGAGGCGCTCGGAAGGCTCTCTTCCGCAAATGCTCAGCGCCTGTTTCCGGCGCGTTGAACGATTTTGGGGGCGATGGGCTTCGTTAAAGGCTTTCGCCCCGATGCCAGAATCCGAGCAACCCTTTTAGCCTCGGCCGCGAGAGCCCTTTCCTTTCCCTCGATCGTCAAGGAAAAGACGCGCCTGTCCGCGGGCGAGGGATCCCAGAGCAGGGTGTCGGCGAAATACAGGCGCCTAGCATCTTCTGCGGCGGCGGCTCTGGCCTGGTCCTGCGCATCCATGGCCAGGAAAACGATGCCCGTCCCTTCCGAAGCGGCTTCGGCGATAGCCGCCTTTGCCGCTCCAGATACGTCCACAGCATCCTGGTCGGGATTGAACTCCACCATCCGAGCGCTTTTCCCTCCCGATGCCCGCTCGAAAGCCAGAAGGAAGGCCTGGGCCGCCTTTCTATCCCTGATAAGGCTCTCCTGGAAAACGATAGAACACCCCGAATCGGGCTTCCCCGTCTCGGCGAGCCTCTTCGAGCGGGCGCCCGCCTTCCTCCCCGCAAACGCATAGGCCTTCTCGGTATCGTAAAGTACGGGATGCACCGCAGGATTCCCGAATAGGGAGGGGGGAGCAAAGGGCACGACGAGACTGAACGCGAGATGGGCATCCGCATCAGGCCGGACATCTCCTACATGGTCGAGTGCCCGCAGAGGGCTGGCTATCACCACATGCCCCGATGCGTCTCTATCCCCGAGGGGCTGGATATCCCGCCCGAGTTCTCGGGCGAGAGACGGGAAGAGAAGGCCGAAGCCCTCGTCCAGGTCGAGCCTGAGGGAGGAGGGAGAAGGAGAGCAGGATACGATGAGGCTCGCCGCGAGAAGGGCGGGGATGAAAAGGAAGAATAGATCGAAGCGCTGAGCGGCCGGGGCGATTCCCCCTCCCGTACGGATTGTCCTTCTCATGTGCCTCCGATTCCCGACAGCTTGACCTTATCCAGCCGCGCCCATAAGATTAAACCGTAACCAGCATCGAAGGAAGACGCTTCGCGGTCCAAACCAATCGGAGGGAGCATGACAAGCTACAAGGATCTCGGTCTCGTGAATACGGTGGAGCTCTTCAAGAAAGCCGTATCGGGCGGCTACGCCCTGCCTGCATACAACTTCAACAACCTGGAGCAGCTCCAGGCCATAATCCAGGCCTGCGTGGAGACCAAGAGCCCGGTCATCCTCCAGGTTTCAGCGGGCGCCAGGAAATACGCCAACTCGAATCTCTTGAGGAACATGGCCAAGGGAGCCGTCGAGTACGCCAAGGAGCTCGGATATCCCATCCCCATAGTCCTCCATCTTGACC
>DATCUA010000139.1:0-8578 GCA_036567645.1 Rectinemataceae bacterium
GGCTCCAGGATGGAGTCGATCTCGGCATCTGACCAGGGGAGGGCGCTTCCCGTTTTCTCCTCGAAGGCGCTACGCAAGGCATCCGAGGCGCGCCCGGAGCGGATGAAGGCGGCGCAGATGCCGTGGGCGGCGCGGAATCCCAGGCCGAAGCGCCGCACCATCTCGTCGGCGAGTTCTGTGGTCGTGACGCCGAACTCGAGGGCTATGGCGCGGGCCCGCTCCGGGCGCGCCCTCATACCCTCGAAGGTGGCGACGGCCAGGTCCAGGGCCGAGGCCGCGTATCCGAATGCCTGCATGAGCTGGGAAACGGGCGCGTCCGCGGCCTCGTTCACATCCTGATAGGGCACATTGCGATAGAGCTCCTCGATGGCGGCACAGAGCCCAGCGGCCTGGCCGGCCTGGATGCGGAGATGCTCGATGATGACGGGGTTGCGCTTCTGGGGCATGATCGAGGATACCTGCACCAGGTCGTCGGGGAAATCGTAGAGGCCGACCTCGCAGGACGCCTTGTGCGAAAGGTCGGCGGCGAACCTTCCGAGATCCTGCATGAGGACGCGAAGGGCCTGGGCTGGCTTGGCAAGCCAATGCGAGGTCGCTATTGCCTGGTAACTGTTGACTACTACGCCTCCCAGCCCCAGGAGTTCGGCCACGCGCTCGCGGTCTATCGGGAATCCAGTGCCGGTTATGGCACAGGCGCCGAGTGTCGAGCGATCCACGTCGGAAAGGGCGTCGAACAGGACCTTCGCGTCCTCCGCAAGGTCGAGGAGGAGGGCCGAAAGATAGTGCGCGGTCGTCGATGGATTGGCTGGCTGGCCATGGGTGTAGAGGACGGTGAGTTCCCGTTCTCCCCGCTTGCAGCGCTCTAAAAGCCGCCAGCAACAGGCAACCAGGGATCTGAGGAACCCCATCATCAGGCGCTTCAAGGCGAGGCGGAACACCGTTGTGTCCATATCGTTTCGCGAGCGAGCGGTGTGGAGCCAGGCTGCGTTTTCCTCCCCGGCTATTCTCCCCAATTCCTTCTCGAAGAGGAAATACAGATCCTCGACGCCTTCGGGGATATGATCCGGGGCGACGAAATCCGTTTCCATCCTCTCGATTCCCGTTTTCAGGGCTTTAGCGACGCCATCGGGCAGGATTCCCCTTTCTTCCAGCATGCAGAGGTGGGCGCGATGGACGCGGAGAGCCTCGCTTTCGTAGAGGGTCTTCCAGTTTTTATAGGCTGGATCCAAGACACGGTCGACGTAGACCGCGGCGAATGCGCCACCGCTCATTCGCCCTCCTCCTTCAAGCCCAGGAGGGCTGCGGCGTTCCTGAACAGCACCTGGTCGCGCTCGTCCTCCGAATAGCCGACATCGGCCATGGCCCGCACCTGGACGTCCAGGTACGCATTGGCGAAGCCTCGGGGGAACCAGGAAGAGTCGGTTCCGAAGAGGATGCGCGATGGGCCTATAGTCTCCCGGTACTTGCGGAAGAGGCTTTCCAGGGTAACTTCGTACGGCATCCAGCGCATCCACTGGTTGGAACCCGAAGTGTCGATGGAGACATTGGGACAGGCCCAGCAGAGGTTGAGGGTTTCGAAGACATAGCCGCAGCCGAAATGGGGGACGATCATGGGTATTCCGGGGAAGCGCTTAGCGGCGTCGTGGATGGAAAGGGGATTGATGTTGATCTGGGAGGCTATGCCGCCGGCCCCTCCCATGATGCCGAAATGGAAGAGGACGGGAATGCCGAGCGCCTGGGCGCATTCCCAGAGGGGATCGAAGGAGGGATCCGAAAGCGGCTTGCCCACCTTGGGCGCGAGGATCTTGTAGCCTTTGAGGCCTCCCTGCTTGACGGCTTTTTCGAGGCGCTCGGCCGCGTCGGGAAGTTCCGGATCGTGGTGAGCGTAGGCGAAGAAGCGGCCCGGATGGCGCGCCGCTAGCCCGGAAGCGAATGCGTTGCTTCCGGCCGTCACGAAGACGATGGCTTTGAGGTAATCGCACTTCTCCATTTCCGCTGCCCAGAGGCTTTCGCCCTCCTCTAGGCCCACTTTGATGGCGGGCGGAAAGCGCCACGCTGCTTCCCAGCGCGCCTTTTCCGAGTCGAGCCAGGCTGCGGCCCTGGATTTGGCCGGGCTGTCCGGGCCGGCGTCCGATAGCGCGCCAGCTCCATGGGCTGCCGAAGGCGAGCGGCCGGATGTGTAGCCTGTACCCGTCCCGGCCCGACGCTCGGTGCCGTCGTCGATTATCCTGTCTTCGGGAAAATGGACGTGCGAATCTATCACGCGCATGGAATACCTTCCTTGATTCATGGAGTCGCCGGAGGCCGGGTCGGCCCCCGGCTCAGGGCGCTCGCGCAAGCCCGGTTCGCTTCGGCGTGCCAGGGCCCGTTCCTCCGACTAGCCCTTCAGCCCCGTCATTGCGATGCCCTTTACGATCTGCTTCTGAAATATGAGGAATATGACGACGAGGGGCAGCATGGCAACCGTGGCCCCCGTCATGATGTAGTGCCAGTCGGAGCCCGCCTCGCCCGAGAAATTGGCCAAGCCCACCGGAAGGGTGAACATCCTCGGCTTGGAAGCCGCGATGAGGGGCCAGAGGAAGGCATTCCAGTTGCCTATGAAGTTGAAGATGGCCAAGGTGGCCAGGGCCGGGCTCACCAAGGGCATGACGACGGTTAGGAAAATCCGAAGCTCGCCCTGGCCGTCGACGCGCGCCGCGTCTATGAGGTCGTCGGGGATGGTCGACATGAACTGCCGCATGAGGTAGATGCCGAAGGCGCTGATCATGCCGGGGAACATGATGGCCCAGTAGGTGTTCCCCCATTTCATGGCGCGGATGATCGCGTACCAGGGGATGACGAGCATCTCGGTCGGTATCATCAATGTGCTGATGATGAGGAGGAATATCAGCTTCTTCCCGGGGAAGCGGAATTTCGAGAGCGTGTAGCCGAGGAGCGAATCGAAGAAGAGCACGGATGCCGTGGTGCAGACTGCCACGATGGCCGAGTTCAGGAACCACTGGGGGAACTTGGAGCTTTTCGAGAAGAAAATATATTTGTAGTTGTCGAGGGTGGGCTCGCTGGGAAAGAGCTTCATCTTGAAGATTTGCGTGGCGTCCTTGAAGCTCGACATCAGCATCCAGACGAAGGGGAATATCATGACGACCGTGAAGAAGACGAGGATGAGGTAGGCGGCCGCCAGGCCCGCGTTGCGCCTTCTGAAAATGCCCTTTTCCATGGCCGCCATCCTAGTAGTTGACCTTGCGGTCCAGGAATTTCATCTGGACGAGGGTTACCGCCATGATTATGGCGAAGAGGATGATGCTCGCGCTGCCCGCCTGCGCCATCTCGAAGTTGGTGAATGCCCGCTGGTAGATGTAGAGGGCTACCGACTTGGTAGAATCGAGAGGCCCGCCCATGGCCTGCATGGACATGTTGTAGACTTGCGTGAAAATGCGCAGGAACTGTATGCCCTCCATCACCGCCAGGAAGAAGGTTACGGGCATCAGGAGGGGAATCGTAACGCGGAACAAGATTTGCCGGCCCGAGGCTCCGTCTATCTTGGCGGCTTCGTTCAGCTCCTTGGGTATGGTCTGGAGACCGGCGAGGAATATCGTGGAGCAGTAGCCCATCTCCACCCATACATTGACCGCGAGGATCGAGGGCAGGGCCTGGGTGGTGCTGTTGAGGAAGTCGCCTGCGGGAATGCCGATGGCTACCAGGATGGCGTTGATGACACCCAGGGGGGGCGGCTGGTACATCCAGCGCCATACCCATGAAACGGCTACAACGGGTGTGATGTAGGGAAGCACGTAGATGAGTCGGAAGAGGCCCTTGCCCTTGGGGATGGCATCCAGGAGGAGGGCGACGCAGAGGCTCAAGGCGATTACGATGGGCGCTCCGAAAACCGCGTATCTCAGCGTGTTCCCCAGGGCTTTCCTGAAAACGGGATCGGCGAGGACGGTACGGTAGTTTTCGATGCCGATGAACTTCGTCACCTTGCGCAGGAGGCCCCAGTCCGTAAAGCTCATTGCCATCATGTAGAGCATGGGGCCGAAACGGACGCAGACGAAGAAGACCAGGGGAAGGGCGAGGAAGGAATACGCCGTGATGGATCTGCGCGCGGCCAGTGTCATCCAGGATACCCCTTCAGATAGGATGTTCCTTCAAAGCGAGACGGCGCCCCCGGCGTGCCCGGGAGCGCCGCATATCGAGCTATTTCCAGAAATCGTCGATGAGCTTCTGTTCCTTCGCCGCGGCGTTCTTGAGGGCCTGGAGGGGATCGACCTTCTTCAGGTACACCTCGTCCACCGCGTCCACCATCACGGTGCGCTGGCCCGCCTCGTCGATGAAAAGGCTCGCCTTGGCATATTCCAGCCCCTTCAGGAAGGGGAGGATCACGGGGTCGTTCTTGTACTTTTCCGAGAGGGAGGGCGTGGCGGGAAGCTCGCCGACGCGCTTGAGCCAGAGCTCCTGGACCTCGGGGGACGTGAGGTACTTGAGGAACTTGACGGAAGCTTCGAGTTCCTTGCCCTTCACGCCTTCCACGATGCCGTGGGTCCAGTAGGACGAGTAGTTGGACTTGATGCCCTTGTGGCTCGGAAGTTCGGCGACGCCCCACTCCAGATCCTTGACGGCGTTGAGGGTGGCGATGCGGAAGGAGCCGTCGATGTTCATGGCCGCCTTGCCCGCCTTGAAGGCAGTCACGTCGTCGGTGGCGAAGTTCGGGAAGCCCACTTTATCCTTCGTTATCAGGTCGGTGTACCACTTGAGGGCTTCGGCGCCCTTGGCGTCGGCGTAGGTGACCTTGCGGTAGTCCGGGCTGTAGGGCACGTTCCCGAACTGGCGGAAGAGGACTTCGCGGATCCAGGAATGGCCCTGTCCGGTAGGCTGCATGGCGAGTCCGGCCTGGATGAGGTTGCCCTGGCTGTCGTACTTGGAGAGCTTCTTGGCGAAAGCCGCCAGCTCGTCGAGGGTCTTGGGCGGGACGTTGGGGTCGAGGCCCGCTTCCCTGAAGAGCTTCTTGTTCCAGATCAGGGCCAGGGTGCGAACTGCCGTGGGGGCTGAATAGTATTTCCCGCCGAAATCGACGGACTCCGCAACGAAGGGATAGTAAGTCTTGTCGAAATAAGCTTTGTTGAAGTCGGTCTTCGGCAACTCCTGCAGATAGCCTGCCTTCACGTACATGGGAAGCCATCCGTAGAAGAGGGTGATGACGTCGGGGCCTTCGCCAGCGGGGATGGAAGCTGCCACCTTCTGGTTGAAGGACTCGTAGGGGAAGGTCACCTGCTCCACTTTGATCCCGGGATTGGCGGCTTCGAACTTGGCGATGAGTTCGTCGACCAGCTTTACCTTGGACTCGTAGAAATACTGCCAGTAGGTGATCGTCACATCCGCCGCGCCCGCGCCCGCGGCTGCGAGCAGCAGTGCGAGGAGCAGAATCGCTGACCTGATTCGCTTCATAATGCCTCCTGTGGGTTCGTCCGGCCTGGTCTGGGCTTGAATCCATCCGTGCCGACAATGACAGAGTATAGACCGGCATGGTCGAGCAAGCAAGAAAAATGGGAATGCTGCCAGGGCCTGGCGCGAAACATTCGCTTGCGCGATTTCATTTTTCGTTATAAATAGAAATTTATATGAATGCCATGCTCAAGCTCTACTTCGCCGCCCCACTTTTCAGCGAAGCCGAGCGCAGGTTCAACGCCGAGCTAGCCCGCAAGCTCGAAGGACTGGGTTTGCATGTGTTCCTTCCCCAGCGCGACGGGGCCGAAAACGACAGAGAGCATTACGCCGCCCTGTCGAAGGAGGAACGCCGCGAGGCTATCTTCGCCGTGGACAGGATGAAACTCCTGGAATCCGACATCTTCCTCCTCGTGCTCGACGGGAGAGTGCCCGACGAGGGGGCCTGCGTGGAGCTCGGCATGGCTTATGCCCAGAAGTATCTCGAAAGGAAGGAAAAGATCCTCGTAGGGCTTCTCACCGATTCCCATGCCGCCTTCATCCAGGGCAAGGTGAATCCTATGATCGGCCAGGCTCTGGACAGGATTTTCTACAAGGAAGACGAGCTTGTGGCTTTCCTGGATGGAGAACTCGAGGACAAGCCTCGACCCCCGACGAGGATAGAACAGGAAGCCTAGGCTTTCCGCTGTCTCGGCTCCAGCTGAGACAGTATGGCTGCCGCCAGCATCAACCCCCCTCCGGAAAACAGGCGCAGTGTCGCTGGCTCGCCCAGGAGGAGCACGCCCCCGATGGCGCCGAAGAGGCCTTCCATGGCCAGGAGGATGGAGGCGTGGGAGGGGGGCGCCTTGCGCTGGGCTACTATCTGGAGGGTGAAGGCCACCCCGCATGACATGATGCCTCCGTACAGGAGGGGAATGGCTGCGTCCAGGGTGCCCGCGAAGGGCTGGGGTTCGAAGACGAATGCGCCCAGGAGGCTATAGAAGCCGCAGACGGCGAACTGGCCAGCGGAGAGTTCGACAGGGTCCACGGTCGAGGCGAAGCGGCCTATGACGAGGATGTGGACAGCCCAGAAAAGGGAACCCGCGAGGACCAGAAGGTCGCCCGGGGCTATGGAGAATCCCCCGCCTACCGTGATGATGTAGAGGCCAGCCACGGATACGAGGGCTGCGGCAAAGTCCTTGGGCCGAGCTTTGCGCCCGAAAAAGCCGGCGAACAGGGGCACGAGGACAACATAGAGGCTGGTGACGAAGGCGGCGTTTCCCGCCGTGGTGGTGACGATTCCCACCTGCTGGAAGCTCGCCCCGACGAACATGGCTGTGCCGGCCAGGATATGGGGCAGGTATTTTGCGACCGGGCGCGCGATGGGGCGCGGCCCGGAAGGTTCGGCTGCGGCCCGCTTTCTCCTGGCAGCGGCGAGGGGCAGGAGGACGAGGGCGCCCATGGCGTAGCGGATGGCATTGAAGGCGAAGGGCCCGAGATTGTCCATACCCGCCCGCTGGGCAACGAAGGCGAAGCCCCAGATGGCGGCGGTGAGGAGGAGGAGGGAATCGGACGCGAGAATTTCGGATCTGGACTTCACGGGCTACCCCTCAGGCTTGACTGGCGCCGTTTTTCTCGACGCGCAGTGCGCGAAGGGTATTGCATTTCCTTCCTTCCATCAAGCTCTTGGCCTCCATGAGTGGTTTCCCCCAGTGTCCGTCTGCCGTATTGCGCGGATCAGCCTCGGCCCGCATGATAGGTCATGCTCAACAACGACATCCTGATCCGCCTGCGTTACGCTCTCAATATCACGGACCTCAAGCTCGTGGAGCTTTTCGAACTGGGGGGAATGCCCCTCGCGGCTGAAGACATCCGGCCGCTCTTCCTCAAAGAAGACGAGAAGGGCTTTCGAGAATGCGATGGCCGTACCCTGGAAGCCTTCCTCGAGGGTCTTGTCATAAGCAGGCGCGGCAAGAAGGAAGGCTCTCCGCCCGTGCGGCCGCCACGCGCGATCCAGCCCTCGAATAACGACGTGCTGAAAGCTGTGCGCATAGCGCTCCAACTACGGGACCAAGATATCGTGGACATCCTGCGGTCGGCTGACGTCCAGGCATCGAAATCGGAGATCAACGCCCTCTTCCGAGCGAAAGATCATGAAAACTTCCGCCTCTGCGGGGACCAGTTCCTTCGCAATTTCCTCGCGGGGCTCACGAAGAAGTACAGAGCTTAACGGCATTCCGGAGCCCGGCTATACTCGGGGGGTGAAAGCCATCCTCGTCCAACCCCCCTTCGTGCAGCTCAACGCGCCCTACCCCGCAGTCCACTACCTCGAGACATTCCTCCGCGGGAGGGGCTGGGAGGCGCGGGCTTTCGATCATTCGATAGCCCTCTATCGGCGAGTCTTCTCCCGCCGGGGACTGAAGGCCATATTTTCTCGGGTGCGGGAGCTCGATGATTCGAGGGCGGCGGGAACGGCGAGGGGCGAACCCGGGGAGTTCGAGCTCATGCTCTCCTATCAGCCTGTGTACGAAGCCTGGATAGACGATATCTGCGCTTTCCTGTCGGGGCGGGATCCGGCGCTCGCGCACAGGCTGGCTTCGGCGGTGGAACTCCCGAGGGGGCCGCGAGCGCAGGCTTTCCTCGCCGAAAGGGGAGAAAGGATAAGCTCGGAGGAAGCCCGGGGCCTGGCTACGCGCATCCTGGACGACCTGGGAGATTTCATCGCTGCGGCCCTCGATCCTGATTTCGGCACAGTCCGCTACGCGGAACGCATAGCCTCGAGCCGCGCCGACTTCGATTCCATACGGAGCGCCCTGGACGGATCCTGGATCATGCGCGAATGCTACCGGCCCTTCCTGGACGATTTTTGGCGAGCCGAAGCCCGGGGTGCCGCGCCCGATCTTATACTGATCAGTATTCCTTTTCCCGGATGCCTCGCCGGGGCCTTGGAATGCGCGCGTTCGGCTAGACGAATCTTCGGCGGCAGGAGCGAAAGCGGGCCGGTCATCGTTCTCGGCGGAGGCTATATCTCGACAGAGCTGAGGGACCTGCGCGATACGGGTATCTTCGATTTCTGCGATTATCTCGCCTTCGACGCCGGTTATGGGAGCCTCGCGTCCATCATTGCCAAGGAATGGGGTGAAAGAGGGCCGGAGGCCCG
>DATCUA010000140.1:0-1676 GCA_036567645.1 Rectinemataceae bacterium
AGCTTTTCCTCCCAGTCTCTGCAACGGATGAAGCTTCCGTCGCCCGAGGCTGAAGCCGGCAGGGAGTCGAAAAGGCCGTATACGGCCAGTTCGAGGATCTTCAGGGCCTGGGATGGGCTCTGTCCCCCCAGGACGACTCCGAGCGTGTACGGTGGACAAGCCGATGGCCCGAGGGCGGCCACTCTCGACTCGAGGGTACGGACCAGCCTTCCCTCGTCTAGGATGGCAGGCGATTCCATGCTCAAAGAGAATTTGGAGCTCGAGCCTCCTCCCTTGGCCGCGAAGAGGAATCGAAACCCCCTTCCCCCATCTGCCGAAATATCGACCATTGCCGGAAGGTTATCGCCCGTGTTTTTTTCCTCCAGGGCGGATATCGGGCCGAGCTGGGATTTCCTCAATCTCTTCGACGAATAGGCTTCCTCGGCTCCCTCTGCCAGGGCTTTGGCATCGCTTCCTACTTCAGCCTCGCGGCCGCTCGCGCCCTCGCTATCCACTCCTGCGCCCTTCCAGCCATAGATCAGGGCCGTACCCGTGTCCTGGCAGAGGGGATAGACGCCCTGCGCGGCTATCGCCGCGTTTACCAGGAGGCTCGAGATTACGAGGGCTTCGCCCGAACCCGGCTCCACAGAGTCGATGAGCGCGGCGAGTCGTTCCAGATGCCCGGCGGGGTAGGCGAAAGCCATCGAGGAAAAGGCGATGAACGCCAGTCGCTTCAGGCCTTCCCTGGGCACGATGAGCCTTCCGCCCTCGCTCCTGCATGCTTCGATCGGAAGGCGCTCGTAGGCCGAGGCCGGACCGAAATCCAAATGCTCAGACCAGTCCATACCTCTCACGAAATCCCTCCTTCGCCAGTCCCTCTTGCATGTGCAGGCGATCCCGAGCCTCTTGGCTTGCGGCCCGAACGGCTTCTGAAAGGCGCCTTCCCTATCCTGATGGCGTGAGCGGGGCAAACCTCGTGACAGCAGAAGCAGGTGATGCAGGCTCCGTCGTCTATCCTCACTCGGTTGATTCCCCCGGCTTCGCGCACTAAATCCAACGCCCCTGCCGGGCAAATACCCACGCAGGCGCCGCAACCGACGCAGGCTTCGCTCAGAAAGATGGGCCGATCCGAGAGCACGCTTTTCAGAAATGGGCGGGCGAAGGCGGGCATAGCCGCTATTGCCGCCGACTCCGGCCCCCCGTATGGCAGGATCGCGAATCCTTCGGCCCTCGCCGAATCGAAATCCATAGGCCCAATGGACAGGTGGGGGGAGGCAGGATTCCTTCCCGACCTCTCGAAGGCGTCGGAAATATACGCGATGCGCCTCGGATCGTAGCCCAGGAGGGACGATGCCGCCCAATCAAGGTGAGCTGCCTTACGCGCCGCCAACACAAGGCCGAGATGCCTCGGATCCCCATCGCCCGGGCCTTCTCCCTCCATGGCCAGCACACCGTCCATGAGACTGAAGACCTTGGGTAAAGAAAAAGCCAGGTCGACGAGCATGATTCCGAACCTCTCCCTGTCGGGGAATCTCAAGTGCATGGAACTCTTGCCCAAGCCGGGCACGAGCCCGAGGAGGTTCTTGATAGCCCCTGTGTAGAGCATGAGCCTGTGGGTCTTCAGCTTGGGCAGATTGAGGATGAGATCGCAATCTTCGGCGGCAGATGCCAATCCGAAGCTCTTTACGAGCTTGGCC
>DATCUA010000141.1:0-5289 GCA_036567645.1 Rectinemataceae bacterium
CAAGCCGGCAATGGAAGCCCCGAAGGCCACTTCGAGGGCTACCTTCTCGTTCGGGGCCCATTCGCAGTACAGGCTTTCCTTGAAAGCCGCGAGGCTTTCGAATATCTCCGTGCTGGGCGTGCCCGGGTAGGCGCTCCCAAAAGCCAGTCCGGCTTCGTAAGCCCCCCTGGCTATAGCTTCGTTCCCCGTAAGAAGCCGCTTCACCTTCCTGCCTCCCTTCCCTCCCCGGAGACCAAGGCTCCGAGAGCTATCGATGCCAGCTTGGTTTCGGCGTCGTCGGCCCTGGATACAAGGACAATGGGAACCCTCGCCCCCAGGACAACGCCGGCGGCCTTGGCCTGTCCAAAGTAGCTCAAGGTTTTTCCTATTCCGTTGCCCACCTCGTAGCTGGGCACGAGGAGGATATCTGCTTCTCCCGCTCCAGGGCCCGAATAGCCCTTATGCAGGCAGGCTTCCCTGCTGATGGCAAGATCGAGGCCCACCGGTCCGAACACGTTCATGCCGTAGGGAGCCCAGCGTTCGCCCATGGAGACGAGGGCGGCGGCGTCCAGGGTGGACTGGATCTTGGGATCGACCACCTCCGCTCCGCAGACACAGGCAGCCGCCATCTTGCGGTAGCCGAGCCCGCGAAGCAGGATCGCCGCGTTCTCCAGGATATCGGCTTTTTTGGCCAGGTCGGGGAAGGTGTTCATGCCGCCATCCGTCAGGGCGATGAGCTTGGGATAGGCGGGACTTTCATAGAGCATGACATGGCTCAGGAGACGGCCGGAGCGCAGTGAAAGGCTCGCGTCCAGAACAGCCCTGAGAAGATCCGCCGTGCCGAGAGCGCCCTTCATGAGGAAATCCGCTTCTCCCGAATCGACAAGCCGGGCGGCTTCGGCCGCGGCCGAGATGCCCGGAGCTTCGACTATCCTGAAGTCCCCCGGCCTCTCGCCTAAGGTCTCGAGCATCGAGGCAATCCGAGCTGCCTCGCCGACGAGGATGGGCTCGGCAATGCCCTCCCGGGCTGCCGCTGATGCCGCCTTCAGCACTTCTTCGTCCTGCGCGGCGGCTATTGCCAGCCGACCGGCCGCCCTTCCTTTTGCCCTGTCCAGGATCTCGCGTATAGACCTAAGCATTGACTTCCTCCGCGCCAGGATAAATCCCGAGCGAACCGCCGCGCAGGACTCGCAGGGTGCCCTCGGCCAAGGCCCGCATCTCCTCCTCGCCCGGAAGGACGATGAGGGGAGCGATTTTCCCCACATAGGCTTCGATCGCCGAGCAGAGTCGCTCGCTGTTGGCCATCCCTCCCGTGAGGACGATAGCGTCCACGGAAAACCTCAGCACCGCGGCCATGGCGCCGATATCCTTGGAGTGCTGGTAGACCAGGGCTTCGAATACGGTTCTGGCCTCGGCATCGCCGGAATCCGCCCTGCGCAGGACTTCCCTGAAATCCCTGGTGCCCAGGTAAGAATAGACACCGGCCTGGGTGCCCAGGATCCGCTTCACCTCGGCCTTGGGCCTGCCCGAATAGCAGAAATCGATGAGGGCATTGACCGGAAGCCCTCCCGCCCTATCCATGGAAAAGCTGCCCTCGTCCCTCACGTTGAATACGTCCACTACCCTGCCGGCCCTGTGGGCGGCAACCGAGACGCCCCCTCCCATATGGACGACGACGAGATTCACGGACTCATAGGGCTTGCCGAGTCGGGCCGCCGCAGTGCGGGCCACGCTTTTCTGGTTGAGCGCGTGGAAAAAGCTCTGCCTCTCCATGCCTTTGAAGCCGGAAACCCTGGCCAGGTCATCGAGTTCATCCACCGATACGGGATCGACGAAGTAGGCATCCACTCCCGCGATCGCCGCTAGATCCGAGGCGAGAAGGGGGCCGAGATTGGACGCGTGCTCGCCGAAACGGGCCGCTTCCAGATCATCGATCACCTGGGGACTCACCTTGTAGGTGCCCGAGGGGATATGGCGCACCAGGCCTCCCCTACCCGCCACGGCATCGAAGCGAGAAAGATCGAAGCCGCTTTCGTCCAAGACATCGCGTATGCCCTGGAGCCGCCAGGACCGCTGATCCACCACCCTCTCGAAGGAGGATATGGATGCCGAATCATGATCGAGCGTGCGCTTGAAAACCTCGGTCTCGTCCTCGAAGACGGCGATCTTCGTCGATGTGGCGCCCGGATTGACGACAAGGATTCTCATGAAGCCTCCTGCCCAGCTCCTATCGGCCATCCGCCCCTATCTGACTTGCCCCGCATCGGGCATCGACGCGCGATTCTCTGAGGGAGGGCGGGATAATATCCATTCTGATATTCTCACTGATATACTCAGGTGTCAATCATGAAGATGCCAGACGATCTTGGCGGATTTTTTCAAGAGGGGAGTTCGAGATCTTCGCGCAGGATGGTTTTTGCCTTCTCGGCGTCGCCTTCGAGGAGGGCGTCCAGGATGCGCTCGTGGAAGTGCCGTTCTTTGAGCTTCTGCAGGGAATAGAAACGATAGCCAGCCCGGGAAGCCTCGCCGACGAGGTGATTGAGGGCGGCATAGAGCCGCTTGTTCTTGGAAAGCCTGGCGAGGCCCAAGTGGAAATCGGTATTGATCTCGTGGAGAAGTGCGACGAGGCTTTTGGGATCCCCCCTGTCCTCGTAGCGCTCGAGGACAGAGCGGAGCGCGAGTATCTCCTCGCGCGAGGAGTTCTTGACGATGAGGTCGAGGGAGAGCATCTCGAGGGCCAATCTGAGCTGTTGGATTTCGAAGAAGTCTTCTTCTGTGATATTGCTCACCACGTAGCCGCGACGAGGGTAAGATACGAGGTATCCCTCCTGGCAGAGCTGGTGGAGGGCTTCGCGTACTGGCATCTTGCTGGAGCCATAGCGGTCGGCGAGGCTCTGCTCTCCGAGCATGTGGCCTGGCTGTATCTTGCCTGAGATTATGTCGTTTCGCAGATCGGAGTGGATCTGGCGGGCGATCGACGGCTTCATCGGGACTCGCCTCTGCGGTTTCTGAACATACTTAGTGTGATATTAGAAACGCGCGTGTGAGGCCTTGTCAAGGCGAAAGAGTCCTCGCCTATCGATTCGAAGCCTGATCCAGGCTCCACATCCTGACCTCGAGAACGTCCACGAGTTTTTCGAGTTGTTTAGCGGCCTTTTCTACGGCTTCTCGGGCGCCGCTCACCACCAGGCGTATGCGGCTCGCGTCCGGTTCCGAAGCCCTGGTCGAGATCAGGCTCTCGAGGCTGTAATCCCTTCCGTCGAAGAGCCTCGCTATCCGCGACAGGACTCCCTGGTGGTTTTCCACGAGCAGATCGAGTTCGTGTTTCATATCATCTCTCCTCTGTAGAGCATTTGGTCGTTGCCCTTGCCCGGCGGGACGATGGGCCAGACTTCCTCTTCCCTCTCGATGCGGCAATCTATGACGGCCGGCCTGCCCACGGCCTTCGCCGCCCGCGCCGCCGCTTCAAGTTCGTCCAACGTAGCCGCCGTATAGCCGGCGGCCCCGTACGCCCTGGCCACGGCGGCGAAATCCGGGCTGAAATCGGGGCAGGCCGGCCCAGGCGTTGAACAGCCCTTGGGGCATCCAGGGCCCGACTGCAGGCAGGTAGCCGAATACCTCCTGGAGAAGAAAAGCTCCTGCCACTGCCTGACCATGCCCAGGTACCCGTTGTTGAGCACGATGACAACGAGGTTCAGGCCTTCCTGGACGCAGGTTCCGAGTTCCTGGATGTTCATTTGGAAAGAGCCGTCCCCCGCCAGGACGACGACAGGCCGGCCTTCGTCGCCGGTAGGGCGCGCTTTCGTTCCGGATTCGGCGCCCCGTCGGGCAGCATCCACTGCCGCCTGGGCTCCGATGCCTGCGGGGAAGCCGAAACCCATCGTCCCCAAGCCTCCCGAACTGAGCCAGCGCCTCGGTGCGTAAAAGCGCAGGAACTGGGCCGCCCACATCTGGTGCTGGCCTACCTCGGTCGCTATCACCGAGCCGGGAAAGACATCGTTGACGAGCCGCATAACCTGGCGGGGAGAGGGAGCCTTGCCTAAGGCCCTGCGCTCCTTCTCCTCGGCGAGCTCGGCCGATACGAGCGTTGCTTCCTCTTTCCTGTAACCCTCCACCTCGGCCTTCCATGCCGAGCGGTCCCTCGGACGGAGAAGGGGAAGGAGGGCTTCGAGGGCCTCGCCGAGTTCGGCTACTACGGGAAGCTCGACTCTGATGTTCCTCCCTATCGAGGAAGGGTCGATATCGATATGGGCGAGCCGGGCTCGAGGAGCGAAGCGCGCCGTGTCCCCGGTAGCTCTGTCGTCGTAGCGCACGCCCAGGCCCACCACCAGATCGCAGGCAGTGAGGGCTCGGTTGGCCGACACCGATCCATGCATACCTATCATGCCCAGGGCCGAGGGATGGAAGCTGTCCAGGGCCCCGATGCCCATGAGAGAAGTGACATACGGCGCCTCCGTGATCGCTAGCGCCTTGTCGACCAAGGCTCCCGCCCCGGATATGACTACCCCCCCTCCAACGAAAAAGAGCGGCCTCTCCGCCTGGTTCACGGCATCCGCCAAGGCAGCCAATGCGGCAGGATCGGGCTTGGTCACGGGTTTATACCCGCGCAAGCTCGCCGATTCGGGATATTCGTCATCCAATATTTCCAGCTGCACATCCTTGGGTACGTCGACGACTACGGGGCCAGGCCTTCCTGTCCCCGCCAGGTGGAAGGAGTTGCGTAGCACGGTTCCGAGCTCAGCCCTCTTCCGTGCCAGGTAATTGTGCTTGGTCACCGGCTGGGTTATTCCCACGGTGTCTGCTTCCTGGAATGCGTCGTTGCCTATCATGGAGAGTGCCACCTGCCCCGTCACGCATACCAGGGGCTGGGAATCGAAGCGCGCCGTAGCCAGTCCGGTTACGGTGTTCGTGGCTCCGGGGCCGCTCGTAGCTATGCACACGCCCACCTTGCCGCTCGCCCGCGCGTATCCGTCAGCGGCGTGAACGGCGGCCTGCTCGTGGCGCACCAGGATAAGGCGAATATCAGGGGCTTCGTAGAGCGCGTCGAAGAGAGGTATGACAGCTCCGCCGGGATAGCCGAAAACCGTGTCCACTCCTTCCCGCCTGAAGGCTTCCACAATCAACTGAGCCCCTGTCCGATTCACATCCCGCTCCTTACGCATAAAAAAAGCCGCCCTTCCCGGAGGAAGGACGGCTTTCATCGGTCATATGCCGATCGGCCAGCTACGCTTCCCCCTCAGCCCTTCCGGGGCCGATAATAATGGAGGAAATGATGATGCCGACGGCGAGACTGCGTACCATGATTGCCAG
>DATCUA010000142.1:0-2008 GCA_036567645.1 Rectinemataceae bacterium
CGACGGATCGATCTGATCCTCGGGCAGGCGGACGAGGCTACTCAACTCGAAGCGGCGGTTCAGCGTATAGTAGCGGACGGGAGTATATCGCAGGATTCTTTGACGGGAGGATATATGTACGATTTCAAAGTTCAAGCCCCAGCGACGAGATTGCGGGGCGGCCTGCCCAAGATCGGCCTTAGGCCGACCATCGACGGGCGACGCCGCGGCGTACGCGAGAGCCTCGAAGAGGTGACCATGGGCATGGCGATAGCGGCCGCCAAGCTCATTTCCGAAAATCTGCGCCATGCTTCGGGCCAGCCGGTCGAGTGCGTCATAGCCGATACGACGATAGGCGGAGTAGCCGAGGCCGCGGCCTGCCAGGCCAAGTTCGAGCGCGAAGGCGTGGCCGTAACCCTGACCGTGACGCCCTGCTGGTGCTACGGTTCCGAGACCATGGACATGGATCCCCAGACTATAAAGGCCGTCTGGGGCTTCAACGGCACGGACAGGCCGGGCGCCGTGTACCTCGCCGCCGTCCTCGCCGCCCACAGCCAGAAGGGCCTTCCCGCCTTCGGCATCTACGGCCACGACGTGAAGGACATGGCCGACATCGGGACGATCCCCGCCGACGTGGCCGAGAAAATCCTGCGCTTCGCGCGCGCTGGAATAGCGGCCGCCACCATGCGCGGCAAGAGCTATCTCTCCGTGGGCTCAGTTTCCATGGGCATAGCCGGCTCGACCGTGAACCCAGACTTCTTCCAGGAATACCTGGGCATGAGGAACGAGTTCGTCGACATGAGCGAGATCACGCGCCGGCTCGAGGAGAAAATCTACTCGGAAGCAGAGTACAAGCGCGCCCTCGCCTGGACCAGGGAATTCTGCAAGGAAGGCCCCGACAACAACCCGCTCGAGCAGCAGCACTCCCGAGCGCGCAAGGACAAGGTCTGGGAAACCAGCGTGAAGATGGCCCTCATCATGCGTGACCTCATGGTGGGCAATCCCGACTTGCGCCGCAAGGGCCTCGACGAGGAAGCCCTGGGGCATAACGCCATACTTGGCGGCTTCCAGGGACAGCGCCACTGGAACGACCACTCCCCGAACGGCGATTTCCTGGAGACCGTCCTCAATTCCAGCTTCGACTGGACGGGGATACGCCAGCCCTATATTGTCGCCACCGAGAACGACTCCCTGAACGGAGTGGCCATGCTCTTCGGGCACCTCCTGACGGGAACCGCGCAGATATTCTCCGACGTGCGCACCTACTGGAGCCCCGAGGCCGTCCAGAGGGTGACGGGATGGAAGCCCGAAGGCAGGGCTTCGGGCGGCTTCATCCACCTCATCAACTCGGGGGCCACCACCATGGACGGGACGGGAGCCCAGCGCGACTCTGAAGGCAAGCCCGTGATGAAGAAGTGGTGGGAGGTGACCGACAGAGACGCCAAGGCATGCCTGGCAGCCACCAGCTGGAGATACGCCTCCCTGGGCTATTTCCGCGGCGGGGGCTACTCCTCGGATTTTCTCACCGAGGGCGGGATGCCCGTCACCATGTCGAGGATAAACCTCGTGAAGGGCCTGGGGCCAGGCGGCGGTGTCGGGCCGATGCTCCAGATAGCCGAAGGCTACACGGCAACCCTGCCCGCCAATGTCCACGACACGTTGGATCTGCGGACCGACCCCACCTGGCCCACGACCTGGTTCGTGCCCAACCTGACGGGATCCGGCCCCTTCAAGGACGTGTACTCGGTGATGGCGGCCTGGGGAGCCAATCACGGAGCCATTTCCTATGGCCATATCGGGGCCGATCTCATGACCCTGGCTTCCATGCTCCGCATCCCGGTGGCGATGCACAACGTAGCCGAAGAGAAGATATTCAGGCCGAGCTATTGGCAAGCCTTCGGCATGGATCCGGAGGGCGCCGACTACCGCGCCTGCGCGGCGCTGGGACCCTTGTACAGATAGGGAATTCCGCGCCGTTTAGGCGGATGAGTACCAAAAAAGGTTGTCAGCGCAAGCCGGCAACCTTTTT
>DATCUA010000143.1:0-7318 GCA_036567645.1 Rectinemataceae bacterium
GCAATGGGGCCGGCCGGTTCTGCTTGGAAACCCTGGATTAGAGGGAGACGCCGTAGTAGAGGGTGGCGGCGGCGTAGAAAGCGCTGTTGAATCCAGCGGCGACTTCGGCGGAGAAGCCGGCGCCGAGATCGTAGGTGACAGCGGCATTCACGTCGTAGCCGGCCGAACCGTAGTTGGCGGCGACAGCGACGGTAACGGGGTCGGAGACATCGTAGGCGCCGCGGGCCCACACGGACCAGGCGAGGACGCCGGCGGTGGAGGTGAGGGCGGCTTCGAGGTTGGCGGCGAGCTTCTCAACGCCAGTGTAGGCGGCGCCGAAGCCGACCTTGTAGGTGCTGTTGTTGAGACCGGCCTGGCCGATGAGGGTGGCGGTGAGGGCCTTCATGCCGACGTACTTGAAACCGGCGTTGATGACGCTGCCGGGAGCGGCGTCGAGGTCGAGGTTCGCCATGACGAAACCGGTGCCGACATCCTTCATGTCGTACTTCACGCCGAGGTCGACGTTCTTGAGGGTGTCAAGAGCGGGGCCGGCGGTGAGTGAGTAGGGGAGAGCCACGCCGAAAACGAGGCCGTTCTTGGCATCGGACTCAAACAGGACGCTCTGGCCGGAGATGCGGTCGGTTCCGCCGAACACGGTGGCGCCAGCCCAGTACGGGAGGGTGAGGCGGAAGGTGCCGTTGCGGAGCTTGCCGACGGAGAGCTTGCCCTTGAGAACGGGAATCTTGCCCCAGACGGTCCAGTCGCGGATCGTGTCGAAGTTGCCATCGAGAAGGTTCTGGTCGGTAAAGCTGAAGCCGTACTTTCCATCTTTGTCCTGAGCCTTGAAGGTCAGGGTGTCGTAGCCATTGCCCCACTGGATGAACTGGCCATTTCCAGCCTGGTCGACGAGAGTGACCTCGCCATAGAGGCCTACGGCGGTCATGACCTGGGCGGATACGGCGCCGACCATCGCGAGAGCGAGAAGCAGGACGATAAGCTTCTTCATGAGAAGTCCTCCTTGCATTGTAAGAAAGAGACCGCGCCGACGGCTCGGTAATTCCCTTTCCTAGGTTCCATCAGAGTATATATCGGCGTTTTTTTCGATGTCAAGCACATTCTATTCAAGTTTATTCAGCGAAAATTCAAGCTTTTTAATGGATTTTAATATTTATTAAATTATTTTACGCAATCGAGTAGCTAAAAAAGGGACGGAATCGCACCCCGCGCGATTCCGTCCCGTCCATTGGGCTCGGCCCGATCAGGGAAGCTGGGCGATGATATCCTTGAGCCAGGGCTTTTTGGCCAGGTCCTTCTCCAGGCCCTCGGCCCTCGCCTTGTTGACGTAATCGCGGCTTTCGAAGAAGTAGCGGTAGTTGGTGTGCACGTCGTAGGTGCCCTTCATGAGGGCGTATGCGTCCTCGGTCATGACGAGCTCCTCGTCCGTGGGTATGACGAAGACCTTGACCTTGGATCCGGGGGCCGAAATGTCGAGCTCGGCGTTGCGGCACTTGGCCAGGGCGTTCTTCTTCTCGTCTATGGCGATCCCCAGCTCCTGGAGACCCGAGGTGGCGATGCGCCTGGTGTCGGGACCCATTTCGCCCACGCCGGCAGTGAAGACGATGGCGTCCACCCTGCCCAGAGCGGCGTAATAGGCGCCTATGTATTTCTTTATCCTATAGCCCTCGATCTGCTGGGCGAGTATGCCGATCGGGTCGCCTTTCTCTACCGCGTTCTCTATGTCCCGCCTGTCGGCCCACTTGCCCGTGACACCCAGGACGCCGGATTCCTTGTTGAGCTTCTTCTCAATGTCGGCGGCGCTCATGCCCGTCTTGCGCATCATGTGGAAAATGATGCCCGGATCGATGTCACCGGAGCGAGTGCCCATAACCAGGCCCTCGAGGGGCGTAAGGCCCATGGAGGTATCGAAGGAGCAGCCGTTCTTGACGGCGTTGATCGAAGAACCGTTGCCGATGTGGGCGATGATCAGGTTGGTCTCGAAAGGATCCTTGCCCAACAGGACGGCGGCGCGTTTGGCGTTATAGAGGAAACTGGTGCCATGGAAGCCGTAGCGCCTCACCATGTAGTTCTCGTACCACTCGTGGGGAAGGGCATACATATAGGAAGAAGCGGGCATGGTCTGGTGCCAGGCCGTATCCATGATGGCGCAGTGGGGCACCTCGGGAAGGACGGCGCGCGCCGCCTCCACTCCCATGAGATTGGCGGGATTGTGCAGGGGAGCCAAGTCGGTGAGGTCCTTGAAAACCGCGAGGAACTCGTCGTTTATTATGGAAGAACGGGCGAAGCTCGATCCACCGTGGACCATGCGATGGCCCACCGCCTTGATCATCCCCATGTCGGAGATGACGCCGACCTCGGGATCCACCAGGGTGTCCAGGATGAGCTGGATGGCTACCGTGTGGGTGGGACACTCGTGCTCGACCACGTAGTCGGGTTTGCCCCGGGGCTTGTGGGTTATGGAAGACCCGCCGATGGTCACGCGCTCGACGATGCCCGTGGCGAGCACGTCCTTGGCGTCCCAGTCGTAGACCTGGTATTTGACCGAAGAAGAACCGCAATTCAAGGTAAGGATTACCATATTGACTCCTGGAAAGTTTTGCCCAATGTAGCAGAAAGATGCCCGCAGGGGCAAGGACGCGGCTAAAGGAGCTGGACGGGATCTATGTCCAATTCGAGGCGCACCGAACGGGGCGGCTTCCAGCCTTCGAAGAGACCGAGGAGGGCGCGCCGCAGTTCGGGAAGGCATTTAGCCCTGAGGAGGATCTGCCAGCGGTGGGTGCCGGCCACCATGGCGAGGGGGCATTCGGCGGGACCGAGGAGATCGACGGCGGAGCCGGGCACTGCGGCGCGCCCGCGGCCGTGAAAACGCCCGGCGAACTCGCGGGAAGCATGGATGCAGTCGTCGCGTTCTCTGGATCGGAAGACGATGCGGGCCAGCCTGGAGAAGGGCGGGAATCCCAGCTCTTCGCGCACTGCCAGCTCCTGTGCATAGAAGGTTTCCAGGTCTCGCGAGGCCGCCAGCCGTATGACCGGATGCCCTGGCCTGAAAGTCTGGATGAAGACGGTTCCGCCCGAATCGTTCCGCCCCGCCCTGCCCGCAACCTGGACGATGAGACTGAAGACCCGCTCTGAGGCGCGGAAATCGGGCAGGTTGAGCCCGGAGTCGGCCATGACGAGGCCGACGGTGGCCACTCCGGGAAAGTTGAGGCCCTTGGCCACCATCTGGGTGCCCACGAGGAGGTCGAGCTCGCCCTTTCCGAAGCTGGCGAGGGTCTTCTCCAGTGAGCCCCGGGCTTCCGTGCTGTCGGCGTCGAGCCTGCCGATGCGCCAGGAAGGCCAGCGCGCCGCCAGTTCCTCCTCCACCCTCTCCGTGCCGAATCCCTTCCAGCCCACGTCCAGGGAGCCGCATTCGGGGCAGGCCTGGGGAGGAGAGGCACGGTAGCCGCAGTAGTGGCAGACGAGCTGGTTTTTCTCCTTGTGCCAAGTGAGGGAGACGGAGCAGTGCCTACAGCGCAGTTCGGCGCCGCAGGTGGAGCAGGAGAAGAAATGGGAAAAGCCCCTGCGGTTGAGGAAAAGAATGGACTGCCTCCCCGCCTGTTTCGTAGCCTCGAGGGCGGCGGCGAGCGCCTTGGAAATCGTTCCCTTCTCGCCGCTCATGTCGACAATTTCGACCGAGGGGAAGGCGCCTCCTCCCAGGCGGTTTGTCAACAGGGCTTGCTTCATCGCTCCAGCCCTGCATGCGTGGAAGGCTTCCACCGAGGGGGTGGCGCTGCCCAGGATCAACCTCGCCTTCTCGGCCGAAGCGCGTCTCATGGCAACCTGACGGGCGTGGTAGCGGGGATGGGAGCCCGATTTATACGAGCCCTCGTGTTCCTCGTCTATGACGATGAGGCCGAGGTTCTTCACGGGGGCGAAGATAGCGCTCCGCACCCCGATGACCATGGAAGCTTCGCCCTTGAGGATCCGCCTCCATTCAGCGAGCTTTTGAGATGGGCTGAGGCGAGAGTGGATGACGGCGCACGTTTCGCCGAAGCGGCGCCTCGCCTGGCGCACTACCTGGCCGGTGAGGGCTATCTCGGGCACGAGGTAGATCACCGAGCCCCCAGCTTCCAGGGTCTTTTCCGCGGCCTGGAGAAAGACTTCGGTCTTGCCCGTGCCCGTGGCTCCGAAGAGGTAGGTGGAACCCGCCTCCGAGCCGAGGATCCCCTCCAGAGCGTCAGCCTGTTCGGGACCCAAGTCCAGGGCACGGTCTCCGATGCGGAAATCCTCCAGCTCTCCCGAGGCTCCGGCCCCTTCCCTTCTCGCCGTGGGGAGCATGGCGCCCAAGGCCTCGCCCAGGCTGGAAAAGTACATCGAGCTCACCCAGGACGCCAGGGCAAGCGTCTCCGCCCCGTAGAGGGCTTCGGCATCCACCACTCTCCTGATGGGCTTGATGAGCTCTGGGTCTATGGGGCATTCGCACGCCGTCTCTACAACGAAGCCGACTGCCTTGCGCTTGCCCAGCGGTGCTTCCACCCTCCTGCCTTCCAGCAAGCTCGCCTCTACGGAGGCTGAATACCAATAGCCTTCGGACAGGGGAAGGGGAAAGGCCAGCTTGACATAGCAGGCAGGAGTCTGTTCGGCGGAGATTTCAGGAGCGGGTTTCTTCTTCACGTGGCTGGCTCCGCACCGGCCTCTTTGCTGACAAGTCCGGCTCCGCCCACGCTGGTCCCCCGATCTATCAGTGCGCGGAGGCGCTTCAAGTCTTCCCAAGCGGGCCGCTTGAGGCTTTCGTCCCGCAGGAGGGCCGAAGGGTGGTAGGTGGCCACGAGAGGGATGCCCTCGTACTCGTGCGTTTGGGTCCTCAGCTTGTTGATGCCCGCGGGGCTGTCGAGGAGGGCTTGGGCCGCGGTGCGCCCCGCGCAGAGGATGGCGCTCGGCTCGAGGAGCCTGATCTGTTCTCGCAAAAAGGGCAAGCAGGCCTGCCTCTCCTCGAGGCTTGGCTCCCTGTTGTTGGGCGGCCTGCATTTGACCACGTTTGCGATATAGCAGTTCTCGTGGCGCGAGAGCCCGATGGCCGCCAGCATCTTGTCGAGGAGCTTGCCCGAAGCCCCGACGAAGGGAAGGCCTTGGGTATCCTCCTCCGCTCCTGGGCCCTCGCCGACGACGAGCACGAGGGGGGCGGCGGAGCCCTGGCCGAATACTACTTTCTTACGCCCTTGGGCGAGGGGGCAGGCAGTGCAGGCGAGCGCCCGGGATTCGAGGGCGCCAAGGGCCTCGCTGGCCGAAGGAACCCCCTCGGCGGGCGATGCCATGTCAGCCTGGGCGGCTGCGTTCTCGGCAATCGCTTCGTCGGCTGCACGGAGGGCTGCTAACGTGGATGGATCGGGCATATTCGTCCTGAGGCCGAAGCGGAGCCCGTCCTCGAGGATGGCGAGGGCTTCCAGAAGCTCGGCCCTGCCGGGCTCGCCATCAGGCATCGAGGACCTCCGCACGCAGTATAGCCACCGCTTCGAATGAAGATCCCCTGCCGGGAATGGCCAGACCGGGAGCGCTCGCTACAACGCGGATTTCGCCCGGCTCGCCTACCGTGGCTATCCAGAAAGCCGCGGCGCCCGAGATGAGGCTGAAGCAGGAGGGGCCGAGGACGCGCCCGGGACCGGAAACCTCGATGCGTATCGGCTGGAAGCAGTACGGAACGCGATTCCCGATCTCATCCACGGCCTCGACGAGGACTCGGACGGCGTTCCATTCCCCTCCCGGCTCGAATCCTATCCTGTCGGAATCCGGAACCACGCGCAAAGCCGTTGCGCTCGAGTCGGAACGGAAGGTTTTTCGCACCACTTCCTTTTCGTCCAGGATTCCCGCGAAACTCAGCTCATCGTCCGAAGATCCCCAGGCCATGCCGTAGCGCGTGACCAAGGCCTCGATCTCGGCAAATCCGATCCTCTTTCGCGCCATGAGGAGGGCGAAAGCGAGCTTGTCCGCGAGCCCGAGATTGTCCGCGCCCAGGGACATGGCCCTGGATGCCAAGCGAAGGAAGATCTTCCTATCCTTCTCTGACCAGCCTTCCGCCTCGAACCTCTCCCCTATCAGGTCGTCGATGATCACCGGAGGATGGGGGAGATGGGGGTAGGCCTTCCGATCCGGATAGAAGCGACCCACCTTCGAGCCGGCCCGGTATAGATCGACGGCATCGCAGTTGGTCCACACCTCGAAGGGTATGATCCTGGCCGCGCTCCGCTCGCCCTTGGCGAGGAGGCTCGCCGGCTCGAGCACGACGCTGCGCTCGGGATCCTTCTGGCTCGAGTAAGCGAAGGCCGCCCATTTGGGAATCCTGAACATGTCGGAAACCCCGTGGTAGCAGATCCTGTCCCCCGAACCGAAGTCCTTATGGGTGTTGTAGTCGAAGGCGCACCAACCAATGGCTCCGCAACCCTCTTCCCGACCTCGGGAGAGATCCAGGATCCGCGCATGGCGCCGTGCGTGCTCGGCCCTCCTCTCTTCCTGGTCGAAGCTCTTGGTTGGATACATATGCCCATTGTGCTCGGTGACGAGAAAGGGCACGCCCTGGCGGAGGCCGGTCACGGACCGCACCGGGGCGAGGATGCGAGCCTTCCCCTCGTGGGTAAAGTCGTTGAAAGTATAGACATCCTCGAGAAGGCGGCTTTTCTTTATATAGCGGACTCCTCCCGTCTGCCTCGTCGGATCGAGGCGGGCGGCCAGGAGGGCCGTGCGCGAGTAGAACTCGTCGTCGTCCTTCGACTCGTTGATCCTGACGCCCCAGAGCACGACGCTCGGATGGTTGCGATCCCTGGTGATGAGGGATTCGAGGTCTTCGAGAGCTCTGAGCTTCCAGGCTTCAGGGCCGATATGTTGCCAGCCGGGAAGCTCGGTGAACACGAGGAGGCCGAGCTCGTCGCAGGCGTCGAGGAAGTGCCTCGACTGGGGGTAGTGGCTGGTGCGGACTATGTCCAGGCCCAGTTCCTTGGAGAGGATGGAAGCGTCCGCGGCTTGGGGTCCCGGTCCCATGGCGTATCCCACATAGGGCCAGGATTGGTGGCGATTGAGGCCGCGAAGTCGCAGTTTCCTTCCATTGATGACGAAACCGTCGGGCTCGAACGTAGCCTGGCGGAAACCTATGCGCATTGAAAGCGCGTCGAGAGGTTCAACCGAAGACGCATCCGGGGCTGCGCCCCCGCCCCGCCCGGGATCCGAGAGCTCCATCTTCAGGTCGTAGAGCTTTCCCTTCCCTATATCCCAGAGCTCGATCCCCTTGAGCTCGGGAAAGGAGAGCGCGGCGCCGCCGTCGGCCCGGATGCCGGCGCTCGCCTCGGCGACG
>DATCUA010000144.1:0-1654 GCA_036567645.1 Rectinemataceae bacterium
AAGGGAAGCAGAGAGTGAGGAGACCATGCAGAAGCCGAAACGGATCGTCTTCCCCTCGCCTCGGCAGGCCCAGGAGCTCTCGTTGACATCGGGCGGAAGGAGGGAAAGCCCCATGCGCCTGGCCTCGCTGGCGTAGGCCAGGGGGGAGTAGAAGCCTCCATGGTTGGACATGACGGCGGCCATGAATTCGGCCGGGTGGTGGGCGCGCAGGTAGGCGGATTGGAAGGAGAGCATGGCGTAGCTGGCCGAGTGGGCTTTTACGAAGGAGTAGCCCGAGAAGGAGCGCATCATGTCCCAGACGGCCTGGATGGTGGCCGGATCCGCGCCGCGCGCCCTCGCCCCGGATTCGAAGGCAGGCCAGTGCTCCTGGAGCCGCGTATCAGCGTCCTTCTTGGCCAGGATCTTGCGCAAGGAGTCGGCCTCGGCTGAGGAAAAGCCCGCGAGGGCTATGGCGGCCTTGGACACGTCTTCCTGATAGCAGAGTATGCCGTAGCTTTCGTCGAAGAGGCCTTCGAGAAGAGGATGGAGGGCCTTCCAGGGTTTGCCCTTGAGCCTGTCTATGTACTCGTTGATGAAGCTGTTGGCCGCGGGGCGGATGATGGAGGAATGGATCACCAGGTGCTCGAAATCTCCCTTGCCTGTTTTCTTCTGTAAAAGGCGCATGGCAGGGCTCTCCACGTAGAAGACGCCCATGGTGTCGCCTCGGGAGAGGAGCTCAACCGTGGGCTCGTCGTCTATGGGCTTCCACGATCCGACGTCGAGCCTGATGCCCCGTGCGGCCAGGGAGGCCACGGCGTCCCGCACCACGGCCAGGGAGCGGTTGCCAAGGAGATCGATCTTGACCAGGCCCGCCTGCTCGGCGCCCTCCTTGTCCCAGGAAATCACGCGGATGCCCGTCCCCGTCTCTTCCACGGGGGCGTATCGGTCCACCCGATCGGGCACGATGATCATGCCGCCCGAATGGGCCCCCAGATGGCGCGGAAAGCCCACGATGCGCTCGGCGAGGGCGAGGATCCTCCTCCACGCATCGTCGGCTCGGGCCAGGGCTTCTTCCCTATCCACCCTGAGCGAGCGCTCGAACTCGGATATTTCCCCGTCGGGCATGCCGAAGGCGCGGGCGGTCTCCCTGAGGGCAGATTTTTCCCGGAAACAATTGTGGTTGGCCACGCGGGCGACGCTCTCGCTGCCGTAGGCCCGGACTAGTTCCTCCAGGATCCCGTCCCGCTCGTCCCAGGCGAAATCTATGTCTATGTCGGGGGGATCCTTCCTGCCGGGGTTGAGGAAGCGGTCGAAATAGAGATTGTGCCGTACGGGGTCCACGTCCGTTATGCCGAGGCAGTAGGAAACGATGCTCGCCGCCGCGCTTCCCCTGCCGCAAACTCGGGAGGCGCGGCGCACGATGTCGCGTACGATGAGGAAGTAGTCGCAGAATCCCTTGCCGACGATGAGGGACATCTCGTAGTCGATCCGCGTGGCGACCTCCCCGCCGCAATGTCCGTAGCGCCTGAGGGCGCCTTCGAGCACCAGGGCTCTTAGGAGGGCGGCTGGTTGCTCCGTGGGCGTTGGGGGAGGCGGGGGCATTTCTGGAGCGGCGGGTTGCCCCGGGGAATCGGCTGGAGCGGCGGGCGAGGAAGGCTCAGGGGGCTGGGCTGAT
>DATCUA010000145.1:0-11946 GCA_036567645.1 Rectinemataceae bacterium
GGAGTTCATGGGAAAGCAGGGCTCCCAAGCCTAGCTTCCCAGCAAGGCCCCAGGTCGGGGATCGGAGATCGATCATGAAAAAGAGCCCGTGCCTTTGGAGGGAGACAGAAACCAAGAGCCTCGCCGACTGCAGGATTTTCAGCCTCGCGCAGAGCACCAGGGAATCCTGCGATGGGACCAAGAAAGGCGAGTTTTTCCTCGTCAAAGCCCCCGACTGGGGAGGTGTCATACCTGTGGTAGACACGATCGAGGGCAGGAAGTTCGTGATGATCCGCCAATACCGGCACGGCACGGGACGGGTTTCTGTGGAGTTTCCGGGGGGAGTCATAGACAAAGGAGAGGATCCAGCCAGGGCTGTCATGCGAGAGCTTCTCGAAGAGACGGGCTACAGGGCGGAGATGATCATCCCTCTCGGGGATCTCTCGCCCAACCCCGCCTTCATGACCAATACCTTTCATGCCTTCATAGCCGAAGGCTGCTTCCTCGATTCCGATCAGAAGCTCGACGAGAATGAGGATATCGAGGTCCTCCTCGTTCCCGAACGAGAGGCCATAGACATGATAGGAGCAGAGGATTACGGCCACGCGCTCATGACGGCCACGCTCTTCTTCTATATGCGGTATCGGGGCTATTCGGATTGAGCCGGCATTAGGGCTATGAAGCTTCCCTTCGCATGCATGGAGGCTTTCTTCCTCCCCGGGCACTCCGCTCTCGAGCACCTCGCGCGCGAATGCGCCTTCCTCCCCTCCGCCACGCGAGGACGATCCTTTCTCCTCTTCTATGTCAACTCGCCGTGCCTGATCATCGGGCGCAACCAGAATCCATGGAAGGAAATAGCCCCAGGATCCCGGTTGCCCTGCTATAGGAGGGAATCCGGCGGGGGAACGGTCTATCACGATCTAGGCAATCTCAACTGGGCTTTCATAGTCCCCAGAGGGATCCACGACCAGGACGCCGAGCTGGATGCGATGGCTAAGGCAGTCTCCTCGCTCGGTCTCGACGTGGAACCCGGACCGAGGGGAGGGCTCTACCTCGGGGCCTCCAGCTCCCAGCCTGGGGCCAAGGTGTCGGGCACGGCCCGGCGCTTCGCCCCCGAATCTGTCCTCCACCACGGCACCCTCCTCATCTCCTCGGATCTGGCCGCGATGGAATCGGCCCTCTCGGGGATGAAGTTCCAGGACGATTCTTCCCTTCCCTCGGCGCCAGCTCGGACTGCCAACCTCGTCGGAGAAGGCCTCGGTCTGCCGCCCCGAGAGGTCGCGAGCGCCTTGGCTATCGCGCTCGGCGCCCGGAACCTGGAAACGGAAGCCGAGGATTTGGGAGCCGATGCCATCTATAGATCAGCCTTGGAAGGACTCGCGTCTTCCAGATGGATATATGGCAAGACGCCCCGCTTCTGCATCGGCCTGGGATCGGGCCCGGCTGCCGGCGAGGACGGCAACACCCACTCCCTGCTCCTCGCTGTGGAAGGGGGAAAGCCGGCACACCTCCTCATGGGCCCTGACAAGGAGGCTATTCCTCTTCCGCCGTCCTTTACGGACAGATATTTCTCCCCGACCCTCCTCGAGGAGCTGAAGGCCTGGGTCGACGCCTCGTTTGCGCACTTGCGTGGACCCGGGAGCGTGCTATACTGAGCGCTCTCCGTCCAGACAAGAAAAAAAGAAGATGTATAAGCCGAGCGTAGCCTTCTATAAAAGGCTCATAGTGTCCACCCTGGCGGGACTCGTCCTCATACCCTCCTGCCTTGCCGCCTACCTCTTCTTCCAGAACAGGGAGATGAAAGCCAAGCTGGAAAGCCCGCCCCTGCCCGACGATCTCGTGACGGTATCGGCATCCCACCTGGAGCCGATCGAGCCGCCCGGCGGCCGGAAAGCCCTTTCCTACCAGCTTCTCCACCCCGAATTCAAGACGGTATTCGCCGGTTTCGACGCGGAAGAACCCGATCCCAAGACTGTCTACCTCAGCTTCGACGACGGTCCCTCCACGGGGACTCCTGCCCTCCTCGATGTTCTGGCTCGGCACGGGGTATCGGCTGCCTTCTTCGTCAATGGCAAATCCAACCGCTATCTCGCCGACCAGCTCAAGAGAATTTCCGACCAGGGCCACGAGCTGGGCATGCACAGCTATTCCCATCGCTACAAGATCCTCTACGCGTCGATGGAGAACCTCCTCGACGATTTCAGCCGCAACTTCCAATTCATCAAGGCAGAAACGGGAAAAGCCCCCGATATCCTGCGCTTTCCCGGCGGCTCCATAAACATCTTCAACGTCGCCTCCTACCAGCAAATGATTTCCGAGATGTTGCGGCGAGGCTTTATGTACTATGATTGGAACGTGTCGGCGGGGGACACGGCGAAAGACGCGAGCGCCCAGGCCATCACTGCTAACATTGTCAGCGGAGTGCGCCTCTGTTGGGGTCCGGCCATCGTCCTCATGCACGACAACGGGAACCCCGTCCTGCCCCAGGCATTGGACGCGGCCATCACGATCCTCAAGGCCGAGGGCTATGTCTTCGCCACGCTGAAAAGCGGCGTCAGGCCGCTCATGTTCGTGTATCCGGACTGAGGAAAGCGGAAAAGGAGGAAGAAAGTGAAAAAGGAAGGCAATTTCTCCAAAGCCTTGGATGAGCTTTTCGCCGGCAAGTTCAAGTCCTCGAAAGACGCTTCATCTGCCCTGGACATGAGCCTTGGAAGCCTCGTCGCCCATCCAGAAACCGAGGATGGCGTCGAAGCGCCTCCCGATGGGCCGGGACCCGCCGCAGCCCGTCAGCTCCCCTTGCGCGAAGCCTTGATAACCCCCGACATGGTCATCAAGGGCTCGCTCACTTCTTCTTCCAACATCCTCCTGGAGGGCACGGTCCTCGGCGACATCATCTGCGAGGGCGATCTGGCCGTAAAGGGCAGGGTGGAAGGCAATGTCCGAGTCCGCTCTCTCTCGGTCCAGGGGGGGAGCATCTCCGGGGATATAGACAGCGTTGGAACCGTCTACGTGGGCGAGGATTCCACGATAGACGGGAACATCAAAGGCGGCCACATCGACATCAATGGAACGGTTACGGGCAATATAAGCTCGAACGACAGGCTCACCCTCAATCCCAAGGCATCGATCGAGGGCGATATCGCGGCCTTCGGCATCTCGGTTTTCGACGGAGCCCAGATCAAGGGCAACGTGAACGTGCGCAAGCCGGCGTAAAAAAAGGGCGGAAGCCTGTTCCGGCCTTCCGCCCTGAATATGCCTCGCCCTCGTCTCGGCCTCAGTCCAGCACCATGAGGGGGTTCTCCACCAAGGCCTTGAAGCTTGCAAGGAAGCGGGCGGCCTCGGCCCCGTCTACGGCGCGGTGATCGGCGTTGATCGCGTACTCGATGTATTTCCTGGCGACGAACCCCGAAGGACTTTGCACCGGTTTTTCGTATATTCGCCCCACCGAGAGTATGGCTGTCTGAGGCGGGTTGACGATGGCGCTGAACCGGCTGATGCCGAACATCCCGAGGTTGGAGAGGGTGATGGTTCCGCCCTCGTAGTCCTCGGGGCCGAGGCCGCCCGAGCGGGCTTTCTCGGCCAGGGCGGCCATCTCGGCGCCCAGGACCAGGAAGCCTCGCGAAGCCGGGGCCCTCAGGACGGGCACGACCAGGCCTTCCGTGGTGTCCACGGCCACGTTGACGTGGGCGCGAGCGTACTGGCGCAAGGAACCCGAGCCCAGCCACGAAGCGTTGAGCCTGGGATGGCGTTCAGCCGCCAGGGCGAGGAACTTGGCGAGGATCACCGTGATGGACACGGGGGAACCCGATTTCTTGTACCGGGCAGCCAGGTCGAGGATGGCCGTGGCATCTGCCTCGTCGTACACGGTGAACTGGGGGATCTGGGACCAGGATTCGCCCAGCCTCTCGGCCGAGATGCGCTGTATGCGCGAGAGCTTTATATCCACGTATCCGCCATCTGGCGCGGGTTTGGGCAGGGGCGCCGACTGAGGCGCCAGCTTCGGTGCCGATGCGGGTTTGGGAGCGGGAGGCGTTTCCTGCACGGGTTCGGGCCTCGGCCTGGGCTCGCTTGCCGCCACATCGCGAGCGAGCACGGCTCCTTCCGGTCCAGTGCCCCGTATTTCCGCAAGCTCCAATCCCAGGGCCTCGGCCTGGTGTCGAGCATAGGGCGATGCCAGGACGAATCCGCCGGTTTGGGGGATGGAAGCTACCGCGGCCGCCTTGGGGGCTTCCGGAGCCGTGGCTTGGATCGGGGCCTGTTGCTGTGTTGCCTCGCTTCTAGATGCGCGATTGGCGGCAGGCGCGGCGGGAGCCCCTTCTCCCTTCTCGGCTATGCTGGCTACCACCGTGCCTACCGGCACGGTCTCCATCTCGCCTACGAGGATAGCGGCGAGGACACCGTCGCTCTGGGCGAGGACGTCTATGGTCGCCTTGTCGTTCTCCACGCTGAAGAGGACCTCGCCCTTGGTCACCGCATCGCCGCTTTTCTTCTTCCATTCGGCGATGAGGCCTTCAGTCATGGTCAAGCCCAGCTGGGGCATCAAGACATCGAGAGCCATGGCTCAGCCCTCCCTGTAGAGAACCGAGCGCACCGCTTTCTTGATGTCGTCCTGGTTCGCTGCGACGAACTTTTCCAGGACCGAGCTGAAGGGTATGGGCAGGTTCTTGGCTCCGACGCGGAGCACAGGGGCATCCAGGTGGAAGAAAGCCTTTTCCTGTATCTGGGCGGCAATTTCGGCTCCAAGACCTCCCCAAACCACCGCTTCATGGGCTACTACGCAGCGATGTGTCTTCTTGACCGATTCGATGACGGTGGCTATATCGAATGGCTTGAGGGTTAGGAGATCGACGATCTCCACCGAGATGCCCTCCTTCTCCAGCTCCAGAGCGGCTTCTTCGGACTTCTGCACCATGATCGAGTAACTCACGATGGTGACGTCCTTGCCCGGCTTGCGCACTTCGGCCTTGCCCAGGGGCGTGAGGTACTCTTCCTCGGGTACGGGTCCTTTCTGGGGATAGAGCACCTTGTGCTCGAAATAGATCACGGGGTCGTTCTGGCGTATGGCCGATTTGAGAAGCCCCTTGGCAGTGGCCGGGCTCGAGGGAGCCACGATGATGAGGCCGGGGATGTTCTGGATCCAGCCTTCTACGCTCTGGCTGTGCTGGGCAGCGGCGGATTTGCTGATGCCGTCAGGAGCCCTGATGACGAGGGGGATGTTGGCCTGGCCGCCGAACATGTAGCGGTTCTTGGCTATCTGGTTGGCTATCTCGTCGAAAGATACTCCGATGAAATCCGCGAAATGCATATCGGCGACGGGGCGGGTGCCGGTGAGGGCGGCTCCGAGGGCTGCCCCCACAATCATAGTCTCGCTGATGGGGACGTCCCGGATCCTGTCCCCGAATTCCTCGGGCAAGCCCTTGAACTGTCCGAAAATGCCTCCCTGCCGAACGATGTCCTCGCCATAGACGAAGACTGTCGGATCCCTGCGCATCTCCTCCTGCATCGCCTCGAGGGTGGCCTGGGAAAAGCTTATAGTCCTCATTTCACCACCTCCGGATACTCCTTGGGGGAGAAGCTGAAAAGGTCGTCGTAGGCCTCTTCTTTTTCGGGCAGGGGGCTCGCTTCCGCGAATCTCTCGCCCTCGGCCACTTCGGCCTCGGCAGCGGCCTCTATAGCCGCGAGGCCGGCCTTGTCCAAGAGGCCGGCTTTCTCCAGATAGGCGAAATAGTGCTTTATCGGATCGTCTTCCATGAAATGCTTCTGCACTTCTTCCTTCGTCCTATACCTCTCGGGGTCTCCCACGTAATGGCCCTTGATCCTGTAGGTGAGGCATTCGAGGATGGCCGGGCCCTTGCCCGCCCGGGCGTCCTTCACCAGGGCGGAGGCGGCGTTGAAAACCTGGATGACATCGTTACCATCTACCGTGTAACCCTCGATTCCGTATCCCTTCGCCCTGTCGGCCACATGGGCGCAGGAAGTGGCGTAGGACGTGGGCGTCGTGGATGCGTACTGGTTGTTCTCGTTGACGAAGAGGACGGGGAGCTTCCAGACCGCGGCCATGTTCAGCGCCTCGTGGAAGGTTCCCCTGTTGGAGGCTCCGTCGCCGAAGAAGCATACGGCCACCTGGTCGGTCTTCTTGATCATGGATGACATGCCGGCGCCAACCGCTATGTTGTATCCACCCCCGACCACCCCATTGGCTCCGAGCATGCCCACGGAGAAGTCGGCGATGTGCATCGATCCTCCCTTGCCCTTGCAGTAGCCTGTCCTGCGGCCGAAAAGCTCGGCCATCATGCGGTCTATCTTGGCGCCCTTGGCTATGGCGTGACCGTGGCCCCGATGGGTGGAGGTTATCCAGTCCGTCTTCCTCAGATTGGCCATGACGCCCGAAGCGATGGCCTCCTCCCCTATGTAGAGATGGACGAAGCCTGGAATCTTCTGATTGAGGAAGAGCTCCTCCACCCTCGACTCGAAGCGGCGGATTCTCACCATCGTTGTGAGGAGAGAAATCTTTTCATCCTTGCCGAGCGCCTCGAAGGCGTTCGGGAACTCCCTGCTTTGGAATGGCATAGATACCTCCCGTTTCGATACTGCAAGTCCTGTGCCCAGTCGAGATCGGGTGAAAGAAGGAATTGCGGCAGTCTCCTTCCTCCCGATCCCGGCTTCTCGGCTCGCGAAAATCGCGAAATCTCCTAAAAATCATTCCACATTTTTGCCCTGGCGTTTCCGCCTCGAGCCATTGACCGCTCTAAAATGGGACACTAGGATGTCGGCATGTCCCAAAATGAGGCACCTCTATGATACCATGGACCGATACCGTTCACATAGTCGATCTCGACACGGAAATCGATTCGCCCGACCGGGCTTTCGAGCGCCTGGCAGGGAGCGCCCTCTTCAGAGCCATGTTCGACTCCATTTCCGACGGCCTCCTCCTCCTCGACCGTTCGGGCAGGGTCCTGTATCTCAACAGCCGCGGCGAAAAATACCTCGGACTCGAGGGCAGACCCTGCATAGGCCTCCACGTTTCTGCCATAGTAGATTTCCGCCCCGTGGTGCTCGATGTGCTCGAGAGCGGCAAGGGATACCTGGAGCGCGAGATATACATACAGAGCCCATCGCGGGGCAAATTGCGCTTCCTCAAATCGGCTGTCGTGCTCAAGGACAAGAAGGCCCGCATCCTGGGAGTGATAGACACATTCAAGCCTCTATCGTCCCTGGGAACCATCGCGCCCAAGGCTTTCGGATCGCCGGCGCGATACGGTTTTTCCGACATCATCGGCCGCCAGCCCGTGCTCCTGGAAGCGGTCAACCTCTCGCGCATAGCCGCACAGAGCGACGCCAACGTCCTCATCGAAGGGGAAAGCGGCACCGGCAAGGAGATGTTCGCCCACGCCATACATCAGGCGAGTCATCGTTCCAAGGCCCCCTTCGTCATCGTCAACTGCGCCAGCCTCCCTCCTTCCCTCATAGAGAGCGAGCTCTTCGGCTACGAGGCGGGCGCCTTTACCGGCGCGAGGAAAGAGGGGTACCGGGGCAAGTTCGAGCAGGCTTCGGGCGGCACGATATTCCTCGACGAAATAGCAGAAATCCCCTTGGACATGCAGGCCAAGCTCCTGCGGGTGCTCCAGGACAGGAGCTTTTCCAGGATAGGCGGGACGAGCACAATAACAGTGGATATACGCGTTATCGCCGCCACCAACAAAAAGCTCAGGGAGGAAATGGGAAAGGGAAGGTTCAGGGAAGACCTCTACTATAGGCTCGACGTCCTCTGCATCCGGCCACCCCCCCTGCGCGAGCGCCTGGACGACATCCCTCTCCTCGCCTCCCATTTCGCCATGAAGTGTTCCCTCCACCACGGGAAGGCCGTGCCCGAACTCGGGGAGGACGTGCTCGCCGCCCTGAGGGAGTACCCATGGCCGGGCAATGTGCGGGAACTGGAGAACGTGATAGAACGCGCCATCATCGTCTCGGAGAACGGCAGGATAGCCATGTCCTGCCTGCCCAACTACATCATCAACAACCTGCCCCACACGGGCCGGGAAGCCGCCGAGCCGCCCCGGGCCTGCCATGATCTCGAGAGCATGGAGCGCAACGAGATCCGCAAGGCGCTGGAGGAATCGGAAAGTAACATTTCGGCCTGCGCCAAGAGGCTGGCCATATCGCGCAACACCCTCTACCGCAAGATGAAGAAATACTGCTTGTGAATCAGGACTCCTAAAAAAACGAGGCCATCGGGAAATCCCGATGGCCTCGCGCGTTTCGCCAGCCGTCCTCAAGGCTCAGAACCGAGGCGTGTACAGCCCCGCCGACACGGGAAGCCAGAGCGAAAGCTGGGGTATGAATGTGATCACGAGAAGGGCCGCGATGGCGATGAGGACCATGGGGATGACGAACTTGATCATCTCGTTGCTTATGTTGCTCTTGATGATGTTGGATGTCACATAGAGATTGACCGCCACCGGGGGCGTAATCTGGCCTATGGCCAAGGCGACTACGAGGACGATTCCGAAGAACAGGGGATCGATCCCCAGCTTGAGGATGACAGGCAGGATTATGGGCATGAAGACATAGGTGATCGATATGGCGTCCAGGAACATCCCCGCTATCAGCATCACCACGTTTATGAGGAGGAGGAAGACGACCTTCGAGCTCGTGAGGCTCTGCACCAGGTTGGCCGCCGCGTCTATGACGCCCAGGGTGGAAGCGGCCCAGGAGAAAATGCCAGCCATCGCCACGACGAACATGACCACAGCCGAACTCACCACCGTGTCCGAAAGGGCGGAGAGCAGGGTTTCCAGGGTTATGGTCTTGTAGACGAAGAGGCCCACGAAGAGGGCGTAAAAGACCCCCATGATCGCGGATTCCGTTGGGGTCGCTATGCCAGCGTAGATAGATCCGAGGATGATGACCGGAGCCATCAGAGCCCAGAGAGAACCCACGAATGCCTTGCCTATCTCCTTGAGGCTTCCCCGTTCCATCTCGCCCCTGAAGTTGTGGCGCTTGGAACTCAGGTAGACCTGGAAGATGAGGAAGAGCCCTACGATGATTCCGGGGATCACTCCGCCCAGGAAGAGGGCGCCCACTGACACGTCCGTGAGGTTGCCGTACACGATGAAGGCGATCGAGGGGGGTATGATGATGGACAGGCCGGCTCCCGCGGCTATCGTGGCGGCTGAGAAGTACTTGTTGTAGCCCTGGGAAATCATGGTTGGGATGAAGACTATGCCGAGGGCGGCCGCCGTCGCGGGGCCTGAACCCGAGATAGCACCCCAGAATATGCAGGTGATGACGGCCGCAATCGCCAGGCCGCCCGTAGCCCTTCCCACCAACAGGATTACGAACTTGGATATCCCGTCCACTATCTTGGATTTTTCCATGAGGACGCCGGCGAGGATGAAAAAGGGTATAGCCACGAGGGGGAACTTGGAAATATTGGCCTCGAAGTTGCGCGATATCATGGCTGTGCCGAGGTCGAACTTGAGTATGGCCCCCATGGCCGCCGTGGCCAGGGAGAGCCCGATCGGGGTGCCTATGATGATCAGCGCCAGAAAGATTCCGAATACGATGAGGCTTGCCATCATTTGCCCCCTTCCTTGGAAGCCCCGTCCCGCTCGGCCCGGGAATTCGCCTTCATGTTCCTCAAGGAGCTCGAGACGATCTCCTTGAGGATGAAGAGGGAGAAGACAGGCGTTCCGAGGCTGTATATCCAGGTGGGGATGCCCAAGGCTTCGCTCGTCGTATGGTAGAAGGTCATGTTCTTGTAGATTTCCCTGCCGGAGTTGTAGATGAGGAATAGGAAAATCGCGACTCCTATCACTCCCGAGATCGCGATGGAAATACGCTTGAGGCGGGGGGAGAACTTGTCGTAGAGGTTGGTCATCTGGAGGTGGCTGCCCCTGCGGAAGGCTATGGCTATGCCCAGGAGGGTGATCCAGACGAAGAGGCTCACGGTGATCTCCTCGCTGAAGGCGAGGCTGGCGCTGAAGAAATACCTGTTGATCACGTTGACGAAGGTTATGAGCGCCATCACGGCGAGGAGGATGGCGCCGATTATCTCGTCGAGATGGAATTTCCGTTTTTCTGCCATCGAATGCTCCGGATAGAAAATTGGGCGGCGGAAGAATCCCCCCGCCGCCCGCACGATTCGCTCACGGAATACCTATTTCATGTCCTGGATCGCGGCCTCGTAGATGGCCTTGCCGATCTGGGGCACCCACTTGTCGTACACGGGGAGAAGCTTGTCCTGGAAGGCCTTGATCTGGGCGGGGCTCAGATCGGTGATGACCATTCCGGCCTTCTTCGCCATGGCATAAGCGTCCACCGCTGTGACGCCGTATTTGGACTTGAGCTTGTCCACCGACTTGGTCCCGTCGAGATAGGCGCGGGCCAAGGCCTTTTCGTAGTCGGCCGCTTCGATGGCGGCTTCCTCGATAGCCTTCTGGATATCGGCCGGGAAGGACTTCCACACCCTTTCGTTCACGCCGAAAATGAGCGGATCGAGGACGTAGTACCAGTTCGTGAGGTACTTGTGGTATTCCCAAATCTTGACGACGGTGAGAACGGACTTCGGATTCTCCTGTCCGTCCACGACGCCCTGCTGGAATGCGGTTACGGCATCGGCCCAGCTCATGGACACGGCATCGGCGCCCAGGGTCTTGAACATGTCGATGAAGATGGGCGAACCCACCACGCGGAACTTGAGGCCCTTCATGTCATCGGGCGTCTTGATCTCGCGCTTGGAGTTAGTGATCTGCCTGAAGCCGTTCTCGCCCCAGGCCAGGAACTTGATCCCGCCCTTCTCGAATTCCTTGATTATCATCTCGCCGGCCTTGCCGTTTTCGATCTTGTCCACGGCCTCGTAGCTGGGCATGAAGAAGGGGAGGTTGAAAAGGTTGAGGCACTTGACCACGCTGGATGCGTTGATGGTTGACTCGACAACGAAGTCTATAGAACCGTCGGCCACTGCCTGATACCAGTTGGTCTGCTTGCCCGCCAGGAGAGAGGATCCGAAATAGGGCTTCACGATCACTTTGCCATCGGTCTTCTCCTTCACCAGATCCGCCCAGCGCTGGGCGCCAACGCCCCAGTCGTACAGGGGACCTACGTTGACCTGCATGGTGTACTCCGCCTTGGGCTTGAAAGCCTGGGCGTAGCCGGCCGCCACGCCGAACACCATGAGCAGGGCCAATGCCGCCGCTATGCGTTTTTCCTTCATAGGAGCCTCCTAGTATAGAGATGTAAACTCCTCCCGCTCCGCTGTCAAGAAAGAAGCGGATTCGGGCCTCGGTCAAAACACATGCAAAAAATGTGCCTAATTCCTCGATTGCCCACCCGAAGGACCCGATGTACAATTCCCGCGACTACCCTGGCCCGGCGCATCGCCGGGGGCGAGAAGGAGGGCTGATGCGGATCGAACGCTACGAACGCCCTGACAATCTTGCAAAAGCCGCCCATCTCGTGCTGGACGAAGGCGGGTATCCTTTGGCCGGAGCCGTCTGGTCGGGCATCGGCGCGCGGCGCATCCCCTTGGCCGTCGATCTTTCCAGGCTCGACCTGGACTACATCGCGGATCGGGGGGACTGCATTGAAATCGGGGCTATGACGACCGCGCGCCAGCTGGAGACCTCAGCTCTCCTGGAAGCCGTGTATGACGGGCTTTTCAGAAGCGCGACAGGACATATCGCCGGAGTGCAGCTTCGCAATATCGTCACTGTAGGAGGATCAGTAGCGGGGAAATACGGCTTTTCCGACCTCGATACCCTCTTGCTCGCCCTCGGAGCCCAGCTCCTGTTCTACGGAGGCGGGGTCATGTCCATGGAAGGCTTCCTCGCGGCGCCTAGGACGGAAGCCTTCCTCCTCCTCGCCCTGCGCCTCCCCAAGGGCGTGAAAGCTTCCTACCAGAGCCTCCGCATCTCTGCTAACGACTTCCCGGCCCTCAACGCCTGCGCCGCGAGGGAGGAAGGGGGA
>DATCUA010000146.1:0-8566 GCA_036567645.1 Rectinemataceae bacterium
TTTAATATATAATAATCATATCAAAGACCAGGGGACAAATCTCGGTTTCGTAGAATTCTCGGTGGATCATAGCTTGCGAGGCGTACCTAAAACGGCGACTCGCCAGGCTCGATCGGGCTTTCCTCCTTGCAATGCGCCCTCCGGGCCCCTACACTTGGAATTGGCGCGGCACGGACGCGACATGAAAATCGATGCTCGAAGGGGGCGATATGGTTGCGAAAAGGGCGATTGGCGCGGCGGGTCTGGTTCTCTTACTCATCCTCGCAGCCTCCTGCGCGAGTCCACCTCCTAAAAAAGACGGTTTCTCCTCTCAAATGCCTCCCCCCTCTTGGCAGTCCCCAAGCAGCGGGGGCACGGCTCCCCAGCCGTCTTTCCAGCCTCCAGCCCCGCCTGCGGCTCAACCCGCGGCATCGCCCGCCTTTCCCGGCCTGAGCCCGGAGGAGCAGGTCTTTCTCTCGAACCATCTGGCCAGGCTCAGCTACATGGTCTATTACAACGAGAATTCTGGCGTCGATCCCCGGCTCGCGAAGATGGCGGTGAGTCAGGCGAACCGCTACCTCATAGAAAAGCTCGGGCTCTCGGTCATAGATTTCGACCAGATTGAGAAAAACAAGAAGGATCAGATGGATGCCTACCAGGCCGAAACGGGTGGGGCCATAGACATGATCCAGTACCTGGCCCAGAAGTTCAACGCCGATGTCTATGTGGAAATAGACTTCAAGGTCGCGGGATCGGGAGGTCCGGGATCCTATACCGGGACGGCACAAGGGAGCATGAAGCTCTTCGAAACTTCGACAGCCCTCCTCCTCGGCTCGGTGGCTTTCATGAGCCCTCCCACCTTCAGTCCGGCCTCCCTGGAAGCGGCGGAATCCAACGCCGTGTCGGCATCGGTATGGCAGGCCATGCCCAAGGTGACAGAGCAATCCAAGGCTTTGATGGCCGCCTCGCTTTCCAGGGGTTTGAGATACGAGCTGATAGTCCAGGGTATCCCCGATGCCAAGATGGTGGCCCAGTTCGTCAAGGCGCTCTCGCGTAAATTCAGGGAAGTAGAACAGCTCTCTTTCTCCCCGGGCGAGTCGAGGTTCGCCCTCTTCGCCTTCCTGCCCAAGGCCAAGGTCCAGGAGGCGATATACGAGGCCGGGGCGTCGGCCATGATGCCCGACATGTACCTGGTGTACATGAGGGGCAAGTCGTTCACGTTCAAGAGCGGGCTCTGACCCCGGGACTTCGGCCCGGGGGCTCGAGGAAGAAGCTCGTAGCATCGAGCCTACGATCCATGCAGGTTCTATCTGGAGGGAAAATATGTCCGCGAGACTCTATCGCGCCCCGTACCGAGCGCCACGCGCCTGCAAGGCTGCTGCCGCGCTTCTCCTCATGTTCGGAGCCTTGGCTCTCGGCTCCTGCGCCACCACTCCCAAGCTGCCGTCCTGGGTGACGAAGACTCCTCCTCCAGACAGGCAGAATACCTGGTTCGTGGGGTCGGGCTCCGGCGCCGACGCGGCGGCGGCTGGAGCGGCAGCCGCCAACAACCTGATAGCTTCCATCATGCAGTACCTAGGCGTCACGGTTAAAGTGACCACCAGTTCGACGGTGAAGGCGAGCCTGGATTCCTATTCTTCGGATCTGATGGAATCGATAGAAACCCAGTCCGACAACAGGATGGCTGGTTTCAAGATCGTTGAGCGGTACCTGAAGACCGAATCCTCGGGTCTGGTGACAGCCTACATACTCGCCAGCTACCTCACCTCCGACCTGGAGGCGGAAAAGGCGAGGATACAGGCCCTGATGCAAGAAAAGGTCGACGCCGTGGCCAGGCCCGAGGCCGAAGGCGATGGCTTGGCGGGGCAGGGGAGGGCGGTGGAGGCCGCCCTGAAGTACATCGAGGCCATGGCTGCGGCGGGCGGTTCCGATGTGGACAACGCGGGCGTGAAATTGGAGCGGAACGCCAACAAGGCTAGGGCCCAGATTGCCCAGCTACAGATCCGCTTCATCGCGGGCTCGGAGCTCAGGGGCGTTTTGGGCAAGGCTCCTGCCGGGCCAGTCGAAATAGCGGCGACAGCCGGCTCGCCCGGTTCAGTCCCCAGGCCCCTGGCAGGAGTCGCCCTATCGGTCTCTTATCCGCGCAAGCTTCCCAATGGAAAGCTCGGCACAAAAACGGAAAACCTGATAACGGACTCAGCGGGCATCGCCCGTCTTTCCCTCCCTCCGCCTGATTTCGCGGGTAAGGGCAAGATCTATGCACGGCTCGACCTATCCTCGGCCCTGGAGCTCCTCGATGGTCTGCCGAAGGCCTTTTCTGTCCAGGTTGGAGCCCTTGAGGACGAGGCGAGCTCCAAGGCCGCCGAACTCTCCTACGTCGTTACATCGGCTGCCGCTTCCCAGGCCATGTCAGTATTCCTCGTCGACCTGGACGACTCGGGCAGGCCGACATCCCTGGGCTACTCCCAGGCGGGGCTCCTCGAAGTGCTGGCCAAGGAAGGCTTCCAGGTGCGCTCGCTCTCCCTCGATCCATCCTCCATACTCGCCGGACAGGACAGCCTCGCGGCTTTGGCGAGGTCGGCTGCCCCCGGGGTCCCCAGACTCCTCTTCGGTAGCTGCCGGATACTCTCGGTGCGCAAGGAAGGCTCGCTCTACCTCGCTTCGGCCTCCGGCACTCTCAAGGCGCTGGAACTCGGGACAGGGAGGATCCTCTATTCCGCGGATAAATCGGCCCAGGTTCTGGCATCGGACGAAGCCTCGGCGAGGCGCAACGCCCTTCGCGAGCTAGGAGCCTCGATATTCGCTAAGGACCTGGTCTCCAGCCTGCCTTAAAGCCGAAACCTTGGGCCATGGCGGCGCCGCGAAGGGCCGCCGTGGACTTCTGGCAGACCGCTCCCCCTGCGCGCATTCGCGCCTAGAGCTTGAACGCCACGCCCGCCCCGAGCATCAGCCCGCCGTAGGAGTCGTTGCCGTAGAGGGTATTGATCGACATCCAGGACTCGAGCCCCAGATCGACGAAGGCCCTCGTGTTCCTGTTGAACAGGTAGGCCGCCCTCGCCGAAGCCTGGAATCCCAGGTGGGAGAGGATGTCCGTGTCGGTGCTGATCCACGCCGATGTCACGTGGTAATAGGATAGGCCCACTCCGGCCGAAGGCACTATCGACAGTCTCCCCATGTTGAGGACGAATTCCCCGCCCAGGAGGACATTGACGGGGAATATGTCGACGGTGAGGAAGCCCGATATGAGCCCGAGGGGGATCTGGGCCGCTATGAAGGGGCGGATGGCATAGAAACCGCGCGAGGCGGTGGCTTTGAAGCCGGGAACTACCTGATCCCCCACAATGTGGAGATAGAGGTCGAGATCGGCTCCCTGTCGGGGTATTTCCTTGAGCTGGGTGTTCTTGCCGAGAGGGAGGGAGCTGTAGAGCACTTCGCCGGTAGATACTTCCCTGCCCACGTCCTTGATGACGACAAGGCCAGCCTCGCGGGAATCGTCGAAGCCCTCAACCTGGCGCGCTTCGATGATCGCGTACTCGTCGCCCTTTTTCAGGCCCATGTTCGTGCCGAGCTGGAGCCTCACTGTGGAACCCGATGCCGAGAGGATTCGCGTGCTGATCTGGAACTCGGGCACAGTGCGGATTTCATACTGGAGCTGGCCGGGGATAGAGCCGATAGCCGAGCTCGCCGACTTGAACTGGTTCTGCTTATCGGTTCCCGATGTAGACACGCTCCGCATGGCGAGCACGGAGCCGCCCGCGGCTACATCGATGAAGGTGATATCGGTTTTGATGTTGGTTTCCCACTGGAGGTTCTTGCTGTTCCAGAAGGAGTTGTACTCCACCACCACGGGCACGACGACGATGAAGGCCCCTACGAGTCGGTTGAATTCGGCCTGCGTGAGGAAGGCTTCCCCGAACTGGTACTTCTCCGGCATCACGAAGCTGGCCTGCTTGGCCTGACGGATAGTCTCGATGAAGCGGTCCAATCCTCCGCGCGAAAGCCGCTGGCTCACGCCGATTATGGTGAACCTCCCCAGGTCAGAAAAAACCTTCTGGATTTCCCCGTCTATGGAGGCGAGGGCCTGGGCTGGGATGTTCCAGCCGTAGTAGCCGAGGGAGAATATGGCTATGTCCTGCTTTTCGCTGACTGCGGGCTGGCCGAATACCGATGCCGAAATGATGAACGCGAATGCGGCGCAGAGGGCCAGGATCCACCCGCGCCGCGGGAGGATGCGGGCCTGATTCGTCCATGTGCTCATGGTGTCTCCTTCCTAGTGAACCTGTGGCTATTGTAAGCCTTTCGGCTCCCGCGCTCAAATGGAAAATGGGAAAAAGGAGTCTGGGGCGCGCTTCAAGCGAGATAATCCGGCTTGATATGGCTCATGCTCTTGAAAAGGTTGCGTTTCGCGAGGCTCGAGCCCCCGGTCAGGTTCTGGATGAGCGCCTTGGTGGATGTGCGGGCTCCATCCGCGTTGAAGCCGCAGCTACAGGTGTGGGAGACGAAACCGAGCTCCCTGGCGCAGTCGATCACCTGGCGTTCCTCGCAGAGAGCGAGAGGTCGGATGACGGTGAGGGGATAGTTGTCGTACTTCATGACGGGAGGCATTGTGGCGAACTCGCCCTTGCGCAGCATGTTCATGAAGAGGGTTTCCAGGATGTCGTCCATGTGGTGCCCGAGGGCGAGCTTGTTGAAGCCCCGCAAGCGGGCGTAGCGCGAGAGCTCGGTCCTCCTCTGCGTTGCGCACCAATAACAGCTCATCTTCTCGCCCGGTTTCAATCTGGCGTGGATGGGCACCTCTATCCGCGTATAGGGTATGCCCCATTCTTTCGCCTTCTCCCGTATCCAGGAGTCGTCGGCGCGCTCGGCTATCCCCGCTTCGGCAAGGTCCGAAGCGACATGGCAGGCTTCCAGCTCGAAGGGGAACTCCCACCAGGATTTCTTCATGGCCAGATCCCGGAGGAGGCAGGTGGAATCCTTGCCGCCGGATACCGCCACTAAAATCCTGTCGCCTTTCTCGAGCATGGTATAGCGCCTCAGGGCGACTTCCGCGAGCTTGGCCATGACGGTTTGGGCGTTTTTCACTCGTATCCCCTGGAGGACTCTACGGAGGCGCAAGGCTCTTGGTCAATATCGGCGATACCGAGGTTCCGGAACCTGGCTCCTGCCGTGATCCTCGAGTTCCAGCCGCGCGGGCTTTATCTTCTATCCGCATGAGGATTGCCATATTGCGTAGCTCGCACTATGCTTTCCTATATGGGAAGGTTTTTCCCTCTGTCGCTAATCTTTTCCCACTATGACCGCTCCCGGAAACGCCTCCTCGGGCGGAACATTCTGCTCTATATCTTTTTTCACATCATCTTCTGGGGCTATCGCCGCCAGATCCTGTTTCAATCGATTGTTCTGATGTTTGGCACGCATCGTGCATCTACATAAGAGCCGAGTCATACAAGGAGGATATATGACCGCCAAATCCCCGGCCCTCAAGCGAAAGGGCGTCCGCAACCTGCGTCACATCATCCAGGCAGCATTCTTCGTCGTCGTGGCCGTCACCACCACCGCATCCATCCTCGCTGAAAAGGGCATAGCCACCATCCCCTTCATCCCCGAGGCATCATTGCATGCGATCTGCCCCTTCGGAGGCGTGGTCTCGTTCTGGCAGCTGATCAGCGCCGGAACCCTCGTCAAGAAGGTCCATGAGTCATCGGTAGTCCTGGGAGTGCTCGGTCTCTTGCTCGCCCTCCTCTTCGGACCTGTCATCTGCGGCTGGGTGTGCCCCTTCGGAACCTTCCAGGAATGGCTGGCCGCCCTGGGCAGGAAACTGTTCGGCAAGAAATACAACACCTTCCTCCCCTCCAAGCTCGATAAGGTCTTGAGATACCTGCGCTATCTAGTCCTGGCCTGGGTTACCTACATGACCATCGTATCGGGCAAGCTGATATTCCAGGATTACGATCCTTACTACACCCTCTTCAATTTCTGGACGGGCGAAGTCGCGGTTACAGGGTACATAGCCTTTGCCCTCGTCATCGTGCTCTCGCTTTTCGTCGAACGGCCTTTCTGCAAATACGCCTGCCCCTATGGCGCCTTTTTGGGGATTTTCAACCTCTTCAGGATCTTCGGCATCAAGCGCAACGCCCCGACCTGCATTTCATGCAAGGCGTGCAACAAGGCCTGCCCCATGAACATCGACGTGGCCGTATCCAAGGTCGTGCGCGACCACCAGTGCATATCCTGCCTCGAGTGCACGAGCGAAGCCGCCTGCCCCATTCCCGCGACCGTGGAAGTCCTGGCTTTCGCAGGCTCGGTGTCCGATACCCACGCCCCGGCCAAGGCAGCCAAGCCGGCTAAAAACAGCGCCGCCGGCGGCGATGCGACCAAGGCCTGAAGGAGAGAACCATGAAGCTTACATCCAAGCATATTGCGACGGTTGTAGTAGGAGTGTTCGTCCTCGGCATAGGAGGGGCTTCCCTCCTCGGATACTGGAAGACTACGAGCACGAAACAGCCTGTTCTGATCAAGACCGGCGAATTCGCGGGCATGCCGAATCCCTCCGATATTCGGGGTTCATATACCTGGAACGACGTGGCGAAGGCATTCGGCTTCGACGTCAAGCTCATCCTGGAAGCCTTCGGCGCCAAGGATCCTGCGCAAAAGGTGAACACGCTCGAGACGATCTATGGAGAGGCTGGCCTGCCGGAAGGCTTGGAGATTGGCACGGATTCGGTGAGGCTCTTCGTCAGCCTCCTCACCGGCCTTCCCCACACACCCGAGGAGAGCACCATCCTCCCCGCCGCGGCTGTTCCCGTGTTGAGGGCCTCGGGCAAGGCCGATCCGGCCTTGATAGACGCGGCCGCTGCCAAGGCTTTCGATCCGGCTGCGCCCAAGACTTCAGCCGCGGCTCCTACCGCGGCTCCAGCTCCATCCGCTCCCCCGGCTCAGCCAGCTGCGGCCCAGACCGCGTCCCCTGCCCCGACTCCTGCTTCCAAACCAGTGCAGCCCGCCGCTACCTCTCCTGCCGCGGTTCCCACCGCAGCGCCGGCGCCGGCTCCTGCTCCCTCGGGAAAAACAGCTTCGGCCGAAACTCCGACCGAGCACACTCCGACCGCAGGAGCGGTAACGGGCAAGACCACGTTCAAGGATCTCAAGTCCTGGGGCTTGAGCGAAGAAAAGATAAAATCGGCCACGGGAGGATCGATTGGCCCGGACTCGGCCGTGGTGAAGGACTGGGCATCGGCTAACGGCCTCACGTTCTCCGAGCTCAAGACAGCCCTCCAGAAGCTCCTGGACGCCAAATAGGATTTTGCCGGCGCACGACCAGGCATTGAGCCGCGCTCTTCAGCCCCCGTCCGGAGAGACAATCTAGGGCGGGGGTTTTTTACTTGACGACTGAGTTGATGAAGGCGGTCAGCACATCGAGAGCACGCTCGTTCGCTCCGCCCTCGGGTATGATGATGTCGGCGTAGGCTTTCGTCGGCTCTATGAACTCGTAGTGGCCAGGCCGGACTACGTTGATGTACTGCTCCACCACGGAGTCGAGGGTCCTGCCGCGCTCCTTGATATCGCGCGTCAGTCGCCGTATGAACCGGATGTCGTCAGGCGTGTCCACGTAGATTTTGAGGTCTATGAGATCGCGCACGGCCTTGTTCGTGAAGATCATGATGCCTTCGAAGATGACGAGCTTCTTCGGAGCAACGGCCACGGTTTCGGCCCTCCGGCGGTGGTGGACGAAATCATAGGTGGGCATGAGCACTCCTTCGCCCCTCCTGAGGGCCGAAAGCTGCTCGATGATCAGCTGCGTGTCGAAGGCGTCGGGGTGGTCGAAATTGAATGCGGTTATGTTGTCGTTCGAGATGTACTCTGCGGACCGGTAGTAATTGTCCTGGGGCAGGAAGGCGAAATCCGACACCACGTCGGCGATTCTCTTTACGATGGTGGTCTTGCCCGATCCCGAGCCTCCGCAGATGCCCACTATCTTGGCCTGATTCATCCTTGAAGCCTAGCACGTCATCCGGGGAGGGACAATCTAAAAATGCGCCGAATCCTGGCGTCGTTCGATCCCCGTCTCGCTTTCGGCAAGGTGGGACATCGCGCAGTCTGGAACAGCGCGAGAATAAATATCCATCATTTGTAAATATTTATATAATATGGCGATGCGAGGCAACCGCCTTGTCGCTGACCCTCCATTTGGTGTACGTTCAGCCTTGAGCGGATCGAGATTGGTAGGATCGAGCCCGAAGCGCGGAGGAGAAACCATGCCCGAGAGGAAAACCATAGTCGTCGCCCTGGGCGGGAATGCCATCATAGAAGAGGGCACGGAAGGCACGATAGAACAGCAGTTCGCCAACACCAGGAAGAGCCTGGCGGCCATCGTAGACATGGCGAGGGAAGGGCACAAGCTCGTGCTCACCCACGGGAACGGCCCCCAGGCGGGTGTGCACCTCATCCGCAACGAGGCCGCGAGTGCCCAGGTGCCCCCATCTCCCCTCGGCGTCATCGTGGCCGACACCCAGGGTTCCATGGGCTACATGATAGCCCAGAGCCTGGCCAACGCCCTGGCCAAGGCCGGCATTCAGAGGCCTGTGGTCTC
>DATCUA010000147.1:0-5485 GCA_036567645.1 Rectinemataceae bacterium
TCCGGTAAGGATTCGGTGACTCAGCGGGTGGAAAAACGCAGGGATAGGCCGGCGCCCAGGTTCACTTCGGGCGTGTCGCCCACCAGGGCTTCCAGTCTCGCCCATAGCCCGATCCAGCTTTTCAGGGCCAGTTCCCCGGCGAAACGCAGGATCAAATTGGTCTTCACGGGCTCGGCCAGGGCAAACCAGTCCGTTGCAGCATTGGTTGTGTCCCAGGAATCGATGCCGCGGGCGCCTTTCCTGAGAAGCCCCAGATCGATGCGGGCTCTGGAGGTCGAGCTTTCCCATGCGAGGGAAGCCAAGGCCAGGCTGGTGTCGGGCCCATAGGGGAATCCGAGGCAAAAGGCGCTCTCCTCATTCAGGTAGAACGGCGCCGCGCTCACGAGCCGGTGGTCGGGTAGGGTCCAGCGCCCAGAAGCGTTTTCCCTTCCATAGATGTAGCCGGTCGTGCGGTAGAACTCCAGGCTCAGATCCAGGCCGCCCTTGACGCGAAAGCTCCTGTCCTCGCGGAGATAATCGGCTTCGTCCATCTCTCCGAAGCCATAGGCCTGGCCACCGGCTATCTTCCACTGCGCCCCGGCGAGAAAGCCCATTGCGGATGGCCGGGCTCCTGGGTTTTCCCAGGGCATGACGAGGTCGTCCATCGCGAACTCCCCGTAGGCACGGAAGGGCGCGTAGTATAGTTCGGCCGAGGCGTCGAGCATGACATTCGAGTAGGCATCCTGATAGAGGTTGTGATAGACAGCGAAGGGAGATATGTCGATGAGGGCGGGAACGATATCGTGGACGAGATTGAGCTCGCTTGCCGCAATCCTCAGATGCTCCCCTTCCCAGCCCAGTCTATGGATGAAGATGTTCTTGTTCTGAGGCACATCTCCGGCGGGCGGCCCGAACGAAAAAGCATCTCCGAACCTGTCGGCTCCGATGGCAATGAATTCGTACCAGAACCCTCCCCTCCGTGTAGGAAACTCGTACTGGGCGACGAGGTGGTCGATTGCGGGGATGGAACCGGAAAGGGCAAGCCCATACTGGCCAGGCCCCAGGGATATGGCCCTCCTGCCCAGGGAAAGTGAGAGCTTTCGGCCCTCGTATTCAAAGAAGGAGACTGTAGGCATGTTGACGTCGGCTACCGAATCCAGCCCGTGCTCAAAGGCCGGGAGGTTCGTGCGGTAGGCCGAGGTAGCGAAAGAGAGGAAATCCGGCCGTATGTCGACCCTGAAAACGAGACGGGCGGACCCCGAGCGGAGGTCGAAGCCGAAATCGAGGATGCTGGGGAAGCGGTAGAACCTGGCGTAGTCCGAAGTGTCGATCTCCGCGCTCGAGGCTCGGGGCTCGAAAGTACTGAATAGCCCGGCAGGCCTGGATTGCACGAAAAATGCAGGCCAAGGCGAGGGTCCACCCCTCGAGGGGCCTTCCTGAGCCTGAGCCTGCGCGCATGGAACCCAAAGCGCGAGGCAGAATAGGATCGCCCACGCTCGCAAGCTCCGGCAAAGGAGCATCTGGATCATCTCCCGAGGAGAGGATCGAGCCAGCCGAGGAAGTAGGCAGCAACAGCTACGCCCACCACGAGGGCGATGAGCGCGTAGAGGGCCCATGGCTTCTTCTTTTCGGCGAAGGGATCCAGTATCTGCCGGGTCGAACCCGCGGGGAGTGTCGCGAGATGGCTCAATGTGGCGCCGAAGGGCACGTTGATCTTGAGCCTGCCGTTCACCGCCCAGCCTTCGGCGTTGAGCAGTGGTCCGATGTTGCGCTTTCTAAGCTTCATATAGGCCAGTATCATCGAAGGGCCCGAAATGAGAATGAAAATGCCCATAATGCCCAGGGGCATCCAAACCCCCATGCCCACGAAGATGCCAAGGATACCCGTAACCATTGCTCCGATGGATCCCAGGGCGACTCCGATGGCTGCCACTGTGCCAACATCCATCTTCTTGGGCGCCTGGATATCGGGCTTGGCGGCTACCTTGTCCACGTTCGCAGTCGCCGCGGCAGCGGCTTTCACTTTATCCATAGATGCGGCTTCGGCGTTGGCCGCCCGCTTCATGGCCAGCTCTTCCAGGCTTCTTACGAACCATTTATAGGGGCTGAAGAAAGCTTCGCGTATGCTTATCGGTTGGACGACCACTTTGGTGATGACTGCGTCCCAGTCGGCCCCCTCGCTATCGATGAATACTCCATTCCTCCCCACGAAGATGTTGTCCGCATCTCCGGCAGTGAGGGCGGCGACGATGGATTTCTTTTCGCCCGATAGCCGGGACAGGTTGCAGTAGATGAGGTACATGGACGAGAGTCCGGCCATCGTTCCGTGGTTTCCGGGATTCTTCACCTCGAGGCAGAACCCGAGTTCCCTGCCGTCTATGTACAGCCTGCCTGCCCGGAACAAGCCTTTACCGTCCTTGTAAAAATCATCCATGGTAGCGCAATTCTTGAGCACCCTGAGGAAGTCCCTGCGAAGGACGAGAAGGCGGCGTAAGGATCGCAGGCCTTCGGCCTTGGCTGCCATCGACTCGTCCTTTTCGATGAGGGCGCCCAGCTCGGCGAGGGCGGGATCCGAAAGCATGGTAGACAGGTCTTCGGCAGAGAGGCCATCGAGTGCGCCCGGCTTGGATCCGAGCCAGGCTGCGTAGGCGGAGAAGGCCGCCTTCATCTTTTCCCAGGTCTCTTGATCGATGGAGTTGCCCGCGCCGAAAGCCGCGCCCGTCGTTCCGAAGAATTGGGCTACTGACTTCGCGTAATGCGGATTCAAGGCCTCTCCGAGTTCCAGGGTAGCGGAAGGTCGCGGCATGGCGAGAGGGAGCGCGGCTAGTCCCGATCCTCCCTGGTTTTCTGAAAGGGCGACAGCCTGGGCGAGGAGCTTATCCACTTCGGCCGTGGCTTCCGAAGCCTGGGACATGGCTACTACACCGCAACGTCGGTAATAATCGTCCATGACGGCTTCTATGGCCGCGAAATGGGGAAGTACGGAGGAGCGAGAAAGAGAGTCCAATGGGAGGACTGAAGCGTCAGGCTCGGATCCAAGCCATGCGAGGCGGGCCGATGCGTCGGCCGAGAATCTGTCTAGAGCCGCTCCATCCACTCCCGCCTTGCCCTTCTCGTCAGCCTTCGAATAGCCCATCCCGATGAGCCTATTCGCTAGTGCCTTTCCTGAAGCGCTTTCTATGGCATCGGGATCCAGGATCCCATCCCCGTTGAAAGCCAATTGAGAGAAGTTCCCGATAGCCTCGTCGACCTGGGCCAGCCCCAATGTAGCCGAGTCCGAGGTTTTCGAACCCAGGATATGGACCGCGGCTTCCTTTGCGATCGGGTCGGTTATAAGGGAGGCAGGAAGGGCGTCCCCGGGCTCGAAAAGTATATCGAGGCTCGCGAGGGAGGATTTCAGCTCTTCTATAGTCCTGAGCATATCGGAGACACGGACCTTTCCATCCTTGTCCGCATCAATGATCCTGAGGCATTCGGCGCAGTCGGGCTGGTCGGTAGGAAGGGCAAGCACAGCCCATAGCTTGGGATCCAATTCCTTGAGGCGCTCGAGGTCAGACTGGCTTTTCAAGACGACTTGGTCCACTCCTCCGGTCCGCGCGAATGTCCATCCTGAAGCCGTATCTTTCATTGGGCGCTCCTTTGAATTCATTTTTTCGTATTATCAGTATTCACTTTTTATTATCCGTGCGCAAGTATACATGTATAAGCCAGGTTTCGACAGGAACTTATGCGATACCGAGGGCCGTGGCTCAGGCCTTCTCCCGGAGCGCCGGGAAGACCTTCGCATTTGACCAAGGCCATCAGTATCGATATAGTAATTATCAGACAAACCAGGCGTCAGCTCGCCTTCGACCAAGGAGCCCCCATGAGCGCGGAGATCACCATCACATCGGCCAATTTCAAGTCCGAAGTTCTCGATTCCAGCCTTCCCGTCCTGCTGGATTTCTGGGCCGAATGGTGCATGCCTTGCAGGATGATAGCCCCTTCCGTCGCGCAGATCGCCGAAGCCTACAAGGGCAAGCTCAAAGTGGGCAAGGTCAATGTGGACGAAGAATCCGATCTGGCATCCCAGTACGGCATTATTTCCATACCTACCCTGCTCGTCTTCAAGGGCGGTCAAGTGGCCAAGCAGAAAGTAGGAGCCCTGCCCAAGCACGAAATCGAGAACCTCGTGAAAGATCTGACTTGAGAGGATCCACCAAGGCGTTTCACGATCCTTTCGAGGTTCTCTTCTTCTCTCGCTTCTCTCGAGCAGCCTGCGGTACTTTATGGGAGCCAGGACTCTGACTCCCCGGCTCCCCGACACTCCATGCCTCCTTACCTCCCCGTCCCGATCCGTACAGAGGCCGCGAGCTCGAGGGCTTCCAGAGGAAAGCGTCTTCCCAAAGAGGGGGAGAGGAAGCTCCCCAGTATCCTGCAGCTTGGAGCTCCTCGACGAGGCTTTTCATCCTCTCAGAATCGAGTGGCCCGGACTTGGACTCGGAAGCGTAGAACAGCCCGCCCCTGGGAGCTTCCCCATCGCGCGCCCGATGCAGGATTACGCCGGTTTCATCCGGCAAGCCCCCTGCGGAAGACCAGAAATCCCTCCCGGAGGCTGAGGAGTCCACCCCGCCGGAGAGGGCGAGATCCGAGCTTGTCTCATCTTTTTCAGCCGGAATCGACTCGGGCGCCAGGTGGAGGACAATGTACTCGCCCTTGGACACCCTGCATGGAGGGAAGGTATACGCCATGGTCTTGGCCGAACTCGACCATTCCACCTTGAGCCCGCCCAGCTCTCCTCCCTCCTCGACCAGGAATTCCACGTAATCCCTGTGATTGTTGCTCGCCGACTGATTCTTGGATGTCTGAGCCTCGTCGAGGATGAGGGATGCCGGATCGGGATTGTAGCCCGCGAATTCGAAGAGGAAGCGAGTCGAGTTGCCCCAGGAATCCTTCACTTCCCCAGTAAGGCTGCAGGGAAAGCCTGCCCGCACCGGAGGAGATAGGCCGACTACGAGCCGTTCTCCGGAGCATATAGGAGTCGGCACCACGTCCACAGGGGAGAACCGGAAACTGCCCTCGACGGGCCGCACTCCCTCGTCGAACAGGATGGAAAAGGTCTCGGGAGAATCCTGCGTTGCGCCGACGATGCCGGGAGGCCGGATATCCCCGGCGGGGAAGACGATATCCTCGAATCTAGGCGTGCAGCTCCAAGCCACAAAGGGCATGAGTAGGCATGCAGCCAAGCCAATCCCGGTTCGTGCCATGCGAGACCCTCCATGCTCTCTACGCGCGAAAATGCGGCAGGCGATTCAAAACTGGTCTCTCGAGACCTAGTCGGAGGGCTGGGCGAGAGGGCGCCCTCGGGGTAGAATCCTCTCATGAACATCATCATAGCGAACGACCACGGCGCCGTGGATTTGAAAAAAAGGATCCAGGCTTGGCTCGAAGACAGGGGCCACAGGGTGAAAAACCTCGGAGTGGATACGGAAGAGAGAGTAGACTACCCGGATATGGCGGCAGAAGC
>DATCUA010000148.1:0-6689 GCA_036567645.1 Rectinemataceae bacterium
GGCTTTTCCGTAGGCGAATGGCCCGCCCTCGCGGCGGCGGGAGTCCTGAGCTCCTACGACATGTTCCGCCTCGTCGGCGAGCGCGGCCGCCTCATGGACGAAGCAGGTTCCCTCTCCGGCCCCTCGGCCATGAGCGCCGTCCTCTTCCTCTCGCCGGAGAAGATCGAATCCGTCATAGCGGAATCAGGCTTGAAGAGCGTCTGGGTCGCCAACTACAACAGCCCCGTCCAATGCGTCATATCGGGAGCCGAGGCCGAGGTCGCGGCCGCCGAGGAAGCCCTCAAAGCCGCCGGAGCCAAGCGGGTAGTGCGACTCAAGGTCTCGGGAGCCTTCCACTCCCCTCTCATGGAGCCGGCCCGAGAGCCCTTCTCCGCCCTTGTGGAGGCGACAATCTTCCACGACCCCAAGCTCGAAGTATTTTCCAACGTAACGGGAAAGCGTATAGCCACGGGGGCGGAAGCCAAGCGCCTCGCTTCCCTCCAGATCGTCAGCCCTGTGCGCTGGATCGACGAAGAGAAGACCATCGCGGCGTCGGGCTTCGATAGATGCGCCGAGACCGGCCCCGGCAACGTCCTCGCCGGGCTTTGGAAAGCCTCGGGTTCATCTGTGCCCTGCATCGCCGCCGGCACCCTGGACTCTATCGCGGCTGTGTCGCTCTGAAGAACCTGTCGCGCCCTGCGCGAGCCAATATGCCCCGCCGTCCCGGACCCGCCGCGCGGATCCAATCGACTATCGGAGGTGAACATCGTGGAATCCCTGCTCAAAGATAGAATTGCCGTCGTCACCGGCGCCTCGAGAGGCATAGGCCAGGCAATAGCTACGGCCTTTCTCGCCGAGGGCGCCAGGGTATACGCCCTTTCCCGCAGCGACGCCTCCCGCCCCGACACGCCCTCCCTCGTCTGGATACCTTGCGACGTAACGGATGAAGCCGGCCTTGAAGCCGCCTGGGCCACGGTGCTGGAAGCCGAAGGGCGAGTGGATATCCTTGTCAACAACGCGGGCATAACCAAGGACGGCCTCGCCATGCGCATGAAGACCGAAGACTGGGACGCCGTACTCGACGCCAATCTCAAGAGCGCCTTCATCCTTTGCCGCGCCGCGAGCCGCCAGATGCTCAAGCAGAAATCCGGCTGCATCCTCAACATTTCCAGCGTCGTCGGCATTTCGGGCAACGGTGGCCAGGCGAATTACGCAGCATCCAAAGCCGGCCTCATCGGTCTCACCAAGAGCCTCGCCAAGGAGTTGGCTCCTCGCGGCATACGGGTGAATGCCCTCGCTCCGGGCTTCATAGAAACCGCGATGACTGATAGAATACCGGAGGATTTCAAGGCCAGGCTCAAGGAGTCCATACCCCTTGGCAGAACGGGAAGCCCGGAAGAGGCGGCCTCCGCAGCTCTCTTCCTCTGCTCCCCCCTGGCATCCTACCTTACCGGAGTCGTCCTCAATGTGGACGGCGGGATGGGGATGTGACCATGTCTAAACGAAGAGTCGTCGTAACCGGCCTCGGCGTCGTCAGCCCCCTGGGCAACGATGTTGGTTCATTCTGGTCGGCGGTCAAGGCTGGAGCCTCGGGCATAGCCCCGATAACCCTCATAGACGCATCGGATCTGGCCGTGAAGATAGCGGGCGAGGTGAAGAACTTCGATCCATCTCTGCGCCTTGACGCTAAAGAAGCCAAGAAGATGGACCGCTACACCCAATTCGCCGTGTACGCGGCCATGGAGGCCCTCCAAGACTCCGGCCTGTCCAAGGAAGCCCTGGATCCAGAACGCACCGGAGTCTGCGTGGGGACGGGCCAGGGCGGATCCCAGAGCATCGAGGAAGCCGTAATACGACTCACTGAACGCGGCCCGAGACGAGTCCCACCCCTCACCGTCGCCAAGGCCCTGGCCAACTTCGGCCCGGCCCAGATAGCCATGACCCTGGGTATCAACGGCCCCTGCCAGTGCGTGGTAACCGCCTGCGCCGCGGCTACCGACGCCATCGGCCAGGCCATGCGCCTCATCAGAGAAGGCTACGCCGACACGATGTTCGCCGGCGGCTCGGAGGCCTCCATAGTCCGCATGTGCATGGCCAGCTTCATCAACATCCAGGCCCTTTCAACCCGTAACGACCAGCCGGAGAAGGCCTCTCGCCCCTTCGACAAGGACAGGGACGGCTTTGTCATGGCCGAGGGCGCCGGCATCCTCCTCCTGGAGGAGTACGAGCGCGCCAAGGCCAGAGGGGCGAGGATCTACGCCGAGGTGGCCGGCTCGGCCCAGACCTGCGACGCCCACCACGTGACCGCACCCGATCCCGAGGGCTTGGGCGTGGCTCGGGCCATCCGGCTCGCTCTCGAGGACGCGGGGCTCGGACCGGAAGACATCGATTGGGTATCGGCCCACGGCACATCGACCCCCCTCAACGATCCCATCGAGACCAAGGCCATCAAGGCCGCCTTCGGGGAGCGCGCCAAGTCTCTCAAGGTCTCCAGCCTCAAGTCGATGACGGGCCACTGCATCGGCGCCGCGGGCGCGATAGAGTCCATCGCCGGCATCCTGGGCATAGCCGAGGGCTATGTCCATGCCACCATCAACCTGGACACGCCTGACCCCGAATGCGATCTCGACTACGTCCCGAACCATGGCATCGATATGGACGTACGCGCCTTCGTGAAGAACTCCATGGGATTCGGAGGACAGAACGCCGTCGTCGTCTACAAGAAGCCCTGAGCCGCTCCGCGGCGACGCCCTGAAGAAGGGCGCCTCTTGCGGCTCGGGCGGCGTGAACTTCAGCCTCTTCTCGCGCAACGCCACGGGAGTGAGCCTCTGCCTCTACGACACGCCCCGCGATCCCCATCCCGCCTTCGAGCTCCATCTGGATCCCGCTATCCATCGCACGGGGGATATCTGGCATTGCTTCGTCCCCGGCCTGGGTCCTGGGGCTCTCTACCTATGGCGGGTAGATGGTCCTTTCCGCCCCACGGAAGGGCATCGCTTCAACGCAAACCGCGCACTCGTCGACCCCTACGCCAAAGCCCTTACCGATGGCTCCTGGGATCTCTCATCGGCCTTGGCCTACGAAGTCGGTTCGCCCAAGGCTGATCTCTCCTTTTCCACCCGCAGGGACGATTCCCTCATCCCGAAATGCGTCGTCGTGGACGACGACTTCGATTGGAGAGGCGACAGCCCCCTGAATCGTCCGCTCAAAGACTGCGTCATCTACGAGACCCACGTGCGGGGCCTCACGCGCTCCCTCCTCGGAAAGCCCTCCCTGCGGCCCTCGGTACGCCATCCTGGCACCTACCGTGGCGTAGCCGAGATGATCGACTATTTTGTCGACCTCGGCATAACCAGCATCGAGCTCCTCCCCATCCAGGAATTCGACTCGGCCGAACGCTTCAGGCGCAATCCCGAGACAGGCGAGCTCCTCTCCAATTACTGGGGCTATTCTCCCCTGGCTTTTTTCGCGCCCAAGGCATCCTACGCACACGTCGACGGCGAGCCGGAGGAGGAACCCGGAGCCCAAGTCCGCGAGTTCAAGGCCATGGTGCGCGACCTCCACTCGGCGGGCATAGAAGTGATCCTCGATGTCGTGTTCAACCACACGGCCGAAGGCAACGAGCTCGGCCCCACCCTCTCCTTCCGGGGTATAGACAATTCCATCTATTACATCCTGGACGCCGACAAGAGGCACTACAAGAACTTTTCCGGCTGCGGCAACACCCTCAACTGCAACCACCCCGTCATGCACGAGTTCATACGCGACTGCCTCAGGTACTGGGTCGTCCACATGCACGTAGACGGGTTCCGCTTCGATCTCGGCTCCATCCTGGGCCGCGATTCCCAAGGCAGGCTCCTCGAGAACCCCCCGGTCATCGAGACCATCGCCGAGGATCCCCTCTTGCGCGACACAAAGATCATAGCCGAAGCCTGGGACGCCGGAGGCGCCTACCAGGTCGGCTCATTCCCCGGCGGCCGCTGGGCCGAATGGAACGACAAGTACCGTGACGACGTCCGCCGCTTCTGGCGCGGCGATCCAGGCACGGCAGTCCACCTCGCCACGCGTATAACAGGATCTTCCGACCTCTACTTGCGCGACGGCCGCAAGCCCTTCCATTCCATAAACTTCGTAACCGCCCACGACGGCTTTACCCTCAACGACCTGGTGAGCTACAGCCGCAAGCACAACAAGGAGAATGGAGAATCCAACGCGGACGGATCCGATCAGAACTGGTCGTCGAATTTCGGCATCGAGGGGCCGAGCGATGACCCGAACGTAGAGTCGAGGCGCCGGCGACAGATCAAGAACTTCCTCGCCACCCTCCTCCTTTCGATCGGCACCCCCATGATCCTGGGAGGAGACGAAATCCGCAGGACACAGAAAGGGAACAACAACGCCTATTGCCAGGACAACCCCATCAGCTGGTACGATTGGGAATCGGCCACGAAGAATCGGGAAATCTTTCGCTTCTGCCGAGAACTCATTGCCTTCCGCAGGGAGCACCCTGCCTTCAGGCGCCCCGAGTTCTACACGGGCAAGGACAGCGACGCCAACGACATTCCCGATATCACCTGGTTCGACGAGCGCGGTCTCTACCCCGACTGGTCCCGCATGGATTTCACCTTGGCGGCCATGATAGACGGATCCAAGGCTGAACGCCCCGGCGAGGACGACGACGACGATTTCCTCATCCTCTTCAACGCCAAGCCTCATCCATTGAGCTTCGCCGTACCGCTCCACCCTAAGGGCAGGCCCTGGCTCAAGGCCATAGACACGGGGGCGCCCGAGCCACATGACATACTGCGGCGCGATTCCTGGATCCCCCTTCCCCGCCCCGGATCCATCGTCCTCGTGCCACGATCCTTCGTTCTCCTCGGCGCCCGACGCTGAGTCCCACGCCGCGCAGCGCATCCTTCTGAACGCTCCCCACCACCTTGCCGCCGGCCGCGATGCGCCAGTATATTCAAAAAAGATTATGCCGAAAGAAAAAATCGACAGCAAAGGCCTCGTGCGGGAAGGCTTGCGCTCCCTATCGCGCCATCGCCCCGACCAGGCCCTGAACCTATTCAAGCAAGCGGTGGACGCTATTCCCCCATCCTGCGGGGAGGAACTATCTCAATCCCTGTACTGGCTCTCCGTTGCCCTTGCCCGCCTGGATAGGAAGGATCTCGCCATCAAGAGCCTCGCATCCGCCCAGAAGCTCAGGCGGCGAGGCTTCGCGCGCCGCGTCTACCAAAGAAGCATAAACGAATACGGCATGATCCGCAGGCCAACCCCGGAACTCGACGACCTCCACGCCTTCGTCAATATCCAGCTTTCAGCCTACCTCTCCGCCAAGCCGCGCCGCCGCTTCGATTCCGAGACCGAACGCGAATACGCTCTCAGGCTCATCTTCGACGCCTGGAAAAATCTCAAGGAATCGGGTCGCCTCGCCCATGCCGAGTGCGGCGAAAAGCTCCAGATTTTCAAGCTCGTGCGTCCCGGCTTTCCCTATTTCGGGTTCGCCCAAGCCGGACGGACCATCAAGGCTTCAGCCGATCTCTTCCGTAGCCCTTCGCCTGCCTTCAGTAAACGGTGTCCTTGCGGGTCGGGACTCGGCTTTTACAGCTGTTGCGGCAGAACCCGACACGTAGGCGAAATCAGTTCTTCCGGTTGACAATTGTTTCGTTTTCACACAATTGGAGCTTCTTTTTTCATCTTCATATCGTTTTGAAACACGATCTCGTATTGCACTAATCCTCCATTCCATACGCCGCCCAATCAATATTGTCGATATGATTTATTAATTATATACAGCATATATACTAATCTCTTTTCTTAAAATAATGCAATGCTTGGCACCAATCTTGCTTATTCAATATAAACAAGGAGTCCAGCAGATGAGCAAACAGAGAGCCACCCTTTCTTCTTCGACTTCCTCCGATGAAAACATTCTCTCCATATACCTCAAAGAAATCAACAAGATCCCTCTTCTCGGTAGAGACGAAGAAAATGACATTGCGCGCAAAGCAGCTGCCGGAGACAAGGCTGCTAAGGATAAACTGGTTCGCGCCAACCTTCGCTTCGTCGTCAATGTCGCCAAAAAGTACCAGAACCAGGGGCTCCCTCTATCGGATCTCATATCTGAAGGCAATATCGGCCTCATGAACGCCATCGAACGCTACGATGTCGACAAGGGCTATCACTTTATCTCCTACGCTGTGTGGTGGATACGCCAAGCCATTCTCAAGGCCGTATGCGAAAAATCAAGGATGATTCGCCTTCCTCTCAATCGAGCCAATGAGCTGGTGCAGATCGAAAAGGCCCGCAAGAGCTTCGAGGGCTCGTCCGAAGATGCAGAAATCAAGGAAGTGGCAGCCTACCTCAATATGGACGCGGAACATGTCGCTGACATCATTGCCGTATCCAGGGATCTCGTCTCTCTCGACAGCCCAGTCTACGATGAGCGAAACGCGAGCGTGGTTGGGGATTTCATCGAAAACGAAGCCTACCAGAGCCCCGAAAACTACGCCACGGAACTGAATCTCAAAGACGACATAAACGAAGTCCTTCTAAGCTTGAGCGTCAAGGAAAGGCAGGTTGTGGAATATCGCTTCGGCATCAATGGAAGGCGCCCCATGAGCCTCAAAGAGATCGGCGATCGCATGCACCTCACCAAGGAACGCATCCGCCAGATCGAAAAGGCCGCGCTGAAGAAGATTTCCATT
>DATCUA010000149.1:0-3404 GCA_036567645.1 Rectinemataceae bacterium
GAGTGCGCTGTAGAAGGCTGCGGGAATCGTGACGAAGGGAAGTTCGCCAATGCCTCTCGCCCTGTTTCCCTTATCCGGATCCACGAACTCAATCTCCACGAGCGGTGGTGTCCTTTCGCGGCGGCTCCACGAATCCAGGTACTGGGCCCGTCCTCCCTCCGGTGAAAAAGCTGAATCAGTGCACAGTCTCAAGGCTGTCATGACCGAGGTCCTGAGGCTTGCCTTGGCCCGCTCGGGAAGCACTATCCTGCCGGCGTCAATCACCATCCAGACGGCGAGGGGGAAAGGTTCTCCAGTCAGCCTGTCCACCTCGATTTCCACCGCGGTTCCGCACCAGGATGCGTGTTCAAAGCTTTTTGCCCTGTCTTCACGCCAGTCGCCCTCTGAGCGGGATCCTGGATTCCTGGACTGTACCCGAGCAAGGATAGGAAGGCTTTCCCTGAACCTCCTGGATTGGATATTCTTGCAGCCCCGCTCCACGAGCGTGTTGAGCACCGAGGCCCCTCGAGATAGCGTGAGAGGCCCAGATCCGCCCGAGCCCGATTCTGGAAGGACGAACTTGAAGTGGATTTTTTCTTCGGGAATGGAGAGGGCTTCGGAGGCGGTCTTTTTGAGCATGGCTTCCAAGGATTCGGATGGAGGGGCCGTGGAGTGGCCGATGGTGAGATTCCTGTTCCTGTCGAGAAGAAGCTCTAGGCTGTACGAGCGCATGCCTGGCACAGGAGAATGGCTTGTGCTGCTCTGGTAGCCGAGGGTCAGGGCTATGCCGCGCATTGGCCCGCCTCGTCTGTCCGAATTGCGCTTCCGTACGAGTTCGTAGCTCGCAAACTTTCGCCTATAATCTGAGATGGTCTCCAGCTTGCCATGGAGCGCTCCGAAGGGTATCCCCTTGTCTAAAGACTCCTGGCCGGAGCTGGAATTCTTCTTCGTTAGCATATTGATGGCCTTCAGTTCGACGGGAGTCATGCCATGAAGCTGCGCTAGGTGATTCATATGGGCTTCGATGGCGAAGAAAGCATGCCCGGCTCCTATACCCCCCAATGCGCCCAGGGGGACTACATCCGATCTGACGGCATAAGCTTCGATGCGAACGGCTGGGCAATCGTAGATACCGGTCATGGCCGCACTCGCCTGGCGCACCAGCTCCTCGGCCAGGTAGTTATATGCTCCTATATTGATTACGAACCGAATGTCCAGGGCCTGGAGTCTGCCGCCTTGATCAGTGGCCGAGGCGATTGAGACGATGCTCCGAGCCTGCTTGGATGTGTGGAGGTAATCCTCCTCTCTGTCATAGAGAATCTTGACCGGTTTCCCCAAGGCCCGGGCGGCCATGGCGGCCTGGCATGCCGTAAGACTGGGATACCAGAGCTTGCCGTCGAGCGCTGGACCCATGTATGTGGGCTTTATGACAATATCGCGCTGCTCTACGCTCATCGCTCGGGCTATTACAGCCCTTAGATGGGATGGCCACTGACTGGCGCAGTAGATGGCGAGCTTGTCGTAGTCCCAGGCTGCCAAAGCACCGATGGGCTCGGCATAGCGGTGGTCGAAGGCTCCCGTCCTGTAGGTGGCCCTCAGCAGTCGATGGCCGGAGGCGAAGACTTCCTCGGGCTCTCCCCATGAGTGCTTCAAGGAGTAAACGATCTGAGAGCTTGAAAAACTCTCCCATTCAAGCGTGGCTTCCTCTTCTCTGTATTCTACGCGAACCGAGCGGGCGAGCTCGTCGCATATCCCAGGATCTGAGCCCGCTACAAGGCCGAGAGGCTGGCCGATGTAGGAGATTTCATCCGTAGCGAAGCAGGGGATGCCGCCGGGGAGGACAGCCGGGCCGAATCCTGCCGTCCTCCCCGGCACGAGAAGGGTGTATCCTGGAGGCAGGTCGACATCGAGAACCTGCAAATGCTTTGCCCGAGGTACGGGGGATCGCACAGTAGCAGCATAGACCATTCCGGGAAGCTTGAGTGTCGAAAGGCTCGGCAGGCTTTCCTGATCCTCCCAGGTTTTCATGCCTCGGCCTTCTCGGCATGCTCTATGATTTCGAACGCCAGGTCGAAGAGGATGGGCGAATCGTTCATGTCGAGCCGAACCTTGGCTCTGCGTTTGCGCTTGTCCACTTTGACGATCTGCCCCTCGAGCCCCATGAGGGGCCCTTTGATGACTTTGATCCTGTTCTGCTCGTCGAAGACGACAAGGGAAGGGCCTATCTCTTTGCCGAAGGAGAGGAGCTGGCTTATGATGCGTGTATCTCTCTCGTTCAATGGACTAATCCTGTCCGTAGAAGGCAGCACACGCGTGAAGTTCTTTGTTCTGCGTAGTTCTTTTATCATGTCTGGATCGATGGACTCAGGGCACTGTAGAAAGAGGTAGCCAGGGAAAACCGTGCTCGAGAGGCTTACTGGTTTGCCCTTTCTACGCGACTGTATCTTTTTTTTTATATTATGAAGAGTTGCGTCTGGCCGGGCTTTGTGAAAGAGCTCGATGAAAGCGTCTTCCTTTCCTGTCATGACCTGGATGGCGTAGAAGCTCATACCTCTCCTCGAAGTACGGATACCGGAATGCTCAATGCAAAATCATCCTAGGCTAGAGCGAGTCGAAATGCAACTCCGCTCGACATCGCCGGCTTCTCGCACTATCATCGACCCATGGCAATACCGGGAGCAAAGGACCGCGCATCGGAGCTCGAGGCGCTCATCCTCCGGCATCAAGAGCTTTACTACAATGGGGAGCCCGAGATATCGGATGAAGAGTTCGACGCTCTCTGGGAAGAACTGAAATCGATCGATCCGCTTAATCCGATACTGGCGAGGGTGGGAGCCGACGCCCAGGAGGGCTGGCCTAAGGCCAGCCACCTCATGCCGATGGGAAGCCAATCCAAGGCTAGCAGCATTCAGGAATTCGCCGAATGGGCGGCAAAACGAGGTCCAGGTCCCTTTCTCGTTCAATATAAGCTCGATGGGGCTAGTCTGGAAGTCCAGTATAACCGCGGCCGCATCCAGCGAGCCGTAACCAGAGGCGACGGACTGACAGGAGACGACATCACTCCGAACGCCGTGCGTATGAAAGGTGTCCTGAAAACCCTGCCTTTCCCGTTTACTGGTGCGGTTCGGGGTGAAGTCCTCATGTCTCGCGAAACCCATGGCCGCACGTATGCCGACAAGGCGAACTGCAGGAACGCGGCCAATGGACTCATGAAGCGAAAGGACGGCGTAGGATCGGAAGATCTGGACCTGATCTGTTACGACGCCAAGGGCTGGGTGGAAAGGGAAGACGGCTCGAGGGATAGGCCATTCTCCGACGAACTCGAAAAGATCGAATGGCTCAAGGAAGCCGGATTCGCCGTCGTGAAGACCGAGGTGCTGGCCGACGCCGAGGACGTTGTGGCATACAGGGCAACCACGATGGAA
>DATCUA010000150.1:0-7877 GCA_036567645.1 Rectinemataceae bacterium
AGCCTTCGGCAGGGGCCGTTGGTAATCCAGCCCGTATCGCCAGGCGGCCCAGGCTTCGGCCTGGGCCGTTCTTTTTCCCACGGCTAAAAAAAAGAACCGCCTCGCTGGCGGTTCTTTTCATCTCGGCTCCTTCCGGCCTTATACGTGCTTCACTACCTTGCCGGCCTTGAGGCATTTGGCGCAGACCTTGACCGTCTTCACTGTACCGGCATCCATGGTTTTGACTTCGATGAGGTTAGGGAGCCAGGTTCTCCTCGTGCGATTTTTCGCGTGGGAGACGTTGTTGCCGAACAGAGTGCCTTTACCGCATACTTCGCATATTCTCGACATAATAGGACTCCAAGCGGAATAGTTCGCGTACTATACCGAGAAATGAAATCTATGTAAAGTCCCACAGCCGGGCAGTAGCCTCGTTCGCAGGCGCCTAGACGGAAGTTCCACTTTGCCCGGCAATCATCCGCGCCATGGCTCCCTTGTTCTTCACCATCTTTTTCATCATCAGTCGGGATTTCTCGAACTTCTTGATGAGTCTGTTGACCTCGGCAACCGAAGTGCCCGAACCTCGGGCTATCCTGCTCCTGCGGGATGGGCCTATTATCAAATGGTTCTTCCTCTCCTTGGGGGTCATCGACCTCAGGATGGCCTCCTCGTACTTCAGTCCAGCCGCGTCGATCTTGTCCTCGTCCACCTGGCCGGCGAGTCCGGGAATCATGTCCAGCATCGATTTCATGGATCCCATCTTTTTCATTTTCGAGAGCTGGTCGAGGTAGTCTTCCAGGGTGAAGGTTTCCTGGGAAAGCTTCTGCTCCAGTTCTCGGGCTTCTTTCTGATCATAGACAGACTGGGCTTTTTCTACGAGGGAGACTATGTCGCCCATCCCCAGGATCCTCGAGGCTATCCTTTCCGGGTGGAAGGGCTCCAGTCCCTCTGGTTTTTCCGAAGTCCCTATGAACTTGATCGGTTTCCCCGTCACGGACTTCAGCGACAGAGCGGCTCCTCCCCTCGTGTCGGAATCGAACTTGGAGAGAATGACGCCCGTCAGTCCTATCTTTTCGTCAAAGCTCCGGGCAATCTCCACAGCAGCTTGGCCCGTCATGGCGTCAGCTACCAGGAGAGACTCTACTGGCCGCACCGCATCCCGTATGCGCACAAGCTCTAGCATGAGGGCTTCGTCTATCTGGAGGCGACCTGCAGTGTCTATGATCAGGGTATCGAAGGCTTCGCGCCTGGCTCGGGCGAGAGCCGCTTCCGCTACGCGCACAGGATCGGTTGAGGACTCCGTGTGCACAGCAACTCCCACCTGGGTTCCGAGAACCGATAGCTGTTCGACAGCGGCAGGCCGCACGAGGTCGCAGGCCGCGAGCAGGACTTTCCTGCCCTGGTTTTTGAGGCGGTAGGCCAGCTTGGAGGCGGTCGTCGTTTTCCCCGATCCCTGGAGGCCGAGAAGGAGGATGACGGAGAGCGTGTCGGGGCCTTTGAGCGCGAGGCCCTGATGCTCGTCGCCGAGAAGGCCCACCATCCTGTCGTGGACGATCTTGACGAACTGCTGGCCGGGACTCACCGATCTCAGGACCTTTTCGCCCTTGGCTTCTTCCAATGTGGCGTTGACGAAGCGACGCACCACGCGCAGGTTGACATCGGCTTCGAGCAGGGCGATCTTGATCTGCTCGAGGGCTTCCTCGACATTCTTTTCCGATATGGATGCTTTGCCGCTGATTCCGCGGAAGGCATCGACGAATTTTTCAGTAATCTTCTCAAGCATGGGATTCCCTCTCTAGCGAGCGTGTCGAGGAAATCTACAGTCAAAGGCGGGGGCGGTCAATCTGCGGTCGGCTCTCTCCCGTGCTAAGGTTCAGAGATTGCCTTTCAACCCTATGTCGCCAGCGATCTTCCTGAGGGCGAGGATCGTCTCCCCGATGAGATCGTCCAGGCCGATGCCCAGCATCTGGGCTCCCTTTTCTATCACGGAACGGTCAACTCCCGCAGCGAAAGCCGCCGAACTCCACTTCTTTTTTACCGACTTCACTTCCATGTCGAGTACGCTCCGGGACGGGCGGACGTAAGCGCAGGCGGCTATGAACCCAGTGAGTTCGTCCACTGCGTACAGTATCTTTTCCATCCTATGGACAGGCTCCACATCGCTGCATAGCCCCCAGCCGTGGCTGAGTACAGCGTGTACAAGCTCCTCCGAATAACCGGCGTCTCGAAGAATGCGACCCGCATGCTTGAGATGCTCGGAGGGGAATTTCCCATAATCGATGTCATGCAGGAGGCCGACGATACCCCAAAACTCGACATCCTCTCCAGATATGGAGGCGAAGTGGCGCATAGCCGCTTCTACCGAGAGCGCGTGCCTCCAGAGCGAATCCTCGGCGTTCCATTGTCTCCACAGCTCAATAGCTTCGTTCCTATCCATCGCTCTCTCCATCCTCAACGCAAAGTGAATTTCAGACTGGAACCGCGTTCGATTTTGGACCCTGGCGAAGGGGCCTGCGACACGACATATCCATCCCCCTCGATCGTCACCTCGAAATCCTTCCTGCTTAAAAGGGGAAGGAGTTCTTTCTTGGAATAGCCGGTCAGATCAGGCATCGCGCTTCCCAGCTCGATCGCCCTCGGTTCCTCGAGCCTGATTTCTCCAGCGCTCCGAATGGTGGGCGTCTTGCCTCTGTCCATGTCAAGGCAGAGAAGGGCTGCCTCGGAAGCTTCCCTGAGAACAGGAGCGGCTATCTGTCCTCCGAGATAGGAGGCTCCCCTAGGTTTGACGAGCGCGACATATATAGCTATCCGGGGATCATCCGCCGGGAATATTCCGAGAGTGCTCGCTATGTAGTCTGTGGCCGAATAGGATCGCGTCTTGGGGTCAATCATCTGCGCCGTGCCGGTCTTGACCGCCATGCGCTGATCGCTCACCTTGGCCCTCCATCCCGTCCCTTCCATGCTCGCGGCGCTTTCCATGGCTCCGAGGATTGTGCGCGCCGTCTGTTCCGAGACTACCCTCCTAACTTCCTGCCTTTCGTGTCGATAGAGCACTTCGCCGTCGGCGCTTTGGATCAAGGCCACTGCCGTAGGCTTGAGAAGGATTCCGCCGTTCGCAATGGCCCCTGCGGCGGCGATCATCTGGAGAGGAGTCACCAGAACCTCCTGGCCGATGGATATGGTAGGCTTGCTTCGCGCTGACCATTTCTCTGGCGGCTGGAGGGATCCTGGACTCTCCCCCGAGGGGCCCGCCCCCGTCTTGAGCCCGAACCCGAAGGAGGAAAGCCTCTCGAAGAGGTCGGTTTCGGAAACCCTGTCCGAAGCGTAGCCCACTCCCGCGTTGCTCGAATGCGCGAGCACACCAGCGAGGGTCTGCTTACCATATACGCCCAAATCTTTGATAACGATCTTCTCTCCGCTGGGAAGCGTGCGCCGGTAGGCTCCGTCGCAGTCGAATACCGTCGATGTGCTGATCGCCCCCATGTCGAGGATCGATGCCATTGAATAGACCTTGAAAACCGAACCAGGCTCGTATGCGAACAGAGACAGAGGATCGCTTCGCCTCTCGGGCGTGTAAGAACCGTAGTCGTTCAGGTCGAAGCCGGGTGAAGCCACGTACGCAAGGATCTCGCCGGTTCGCACATCCAGCGCGATGGCGAATCCTGAATCGGCCCCATTTGCCTTGACTGCCTTATCCATGATGTCTTCGATGCTGAATTGGAGATCCGCGTCTATGGTGAGAGTGATCGTATCCCCTCTGGGTTTGAGCGAGCCCGAATCAGACAGCCTCCCCGTGCCATCGCTGGTCTTTCTCGGTTTTGGAGCGAGCTCTCGATCGTATTTTTTCTCCAAGCCTTCCAGTCCCCTGTTTCCCTCGCCGGTGAAGCCGATTAGATGGGAAGCTAGCTTGCCTTCGGGATAGAATCGTCCCGACACTTCTTCAACCTGGACTCCCTTGAATTTGCCACGACTCTTGGCCTCAGCCAAGGCTTTGGCCGAATCCATTTCAGCCCGCCTCGCGGCATAGAAGTAATTCTGGCCTCCGTTCGCATATTTCGCCGCCAGGGGAGCAGGATCCACCCCGAGTATCCTCGCCAGCTCGGGCAACTCCTCTGAGAACGCCTCTGGATCGGTGTCGGGTTTCCAAATCGAGACATCGTACTTGGGCATATCCATCGCCAGTACTCTTCCATTCCTGTCGAGGATGTTCCCCCGGTCCCCTTCAATGCCGCGCGCCTGTTCAGCGCCTCGGGCCGAACTGAAGGCGAGTTGAGCGTATCGCGCGAAGATGAGTCCCGCAAAGAGGCCCAGGAGCGAAAAAAGGAAAATATGTCGAAACGAGGGTTTATTCACTGCTTCCTTTCCGGTATCGGCTTCTATGTTACAAAGGAAAAACCTTGCCAAGCACATTGTTCATCGGCACGAGGCCAAACTCCCTTGAGTCTCGAGACTCGTGCAGATTGTCGCCAAGAAGGAAAACAGGATCGCCGCGCCCGGCTCCTGGCCTCTCGAAGGCTATCCGTTTGACCAGGAGAGAGCCTCCGTCCGGCCTGATAGCAGCGACGATATCCCGAGGACGAGGCCGAGCCCAGATCAGGAGATATCCCTGTCCCGGCATTCTCAGCCCGTATGCGGCTTTGAACACGATTATGAGGTCTCCTGACTCGATGCCGGGCTGCATTGAATCGCCGGAGGCTATGGCTAGATCGATGACGAAGGTTCTGAGGAGTACGAGAACGGATATGACACATGCGAACACGATCAACCAGCCAATCGTGTATGCTTTCTTCGCCTTCCTCTTCGGCAAGTCTACTCTTACAATCCCCCTTCCTCCTATTCTTCTATATCGGTTTTCTTCAAGGTAAATAGTAATACATAGCCACTCGACAGCCGATACAATAGAAACCATGCATCCCGACGACTCCTCTTCCGGGACGGAGCTCAAACGGCCCCGGCCTTTCATTACGATACTCGAAGACAGCTCTCGCGCGAGAACCGGGAAAAGGTCCATTTCCAAGCTGCGCCCATCATACAGGCCGTATTCCAGCGTTCGTCCGAAAACCTCACTCAGGAAAGAGACCAGGAAAGCCTTTGCATTCGCCGAAGATTCGGCCGCATCGGCCGCCCAGGGCATCAGGAAAAACGGAGCCGCCCTGCTCATCCAGTTTGGCCGAGCCTTCAGGAGAGCATTGGGCTTTATACCTGCCCTCGGCCGCGGCCTCGTCGATGCCTGGTCGAAGGGCAGGGAGAGGATCTGGGGAGCTGCGGAATCCCCGGAAGCCGGTCAAGATGGGGGAATCTCCCTGCCCCGAAGACACGGAGCAATCGCTCTAGCAACAGCTCTGGCCCGACGAGGCTGGCAGGAAGCCGCTCGATTCCCGCGAACCCGGATACTGAAAGCCGGGATCGTTTTCCTCGCTGGCATTGCTACGATATCCGTGGGAGCGAGCGTCATCCTGGCGGCGAGCCGCTTCCCGATAGCCAATTCCGCCCTTTTCCTCCCCGATGAGGACAGCGCCCAGAAAGCCCTCCTCGCCTATCTGGATCCCCATCAGGGGATGGACGAAAGCCCCGCTCCCGGCTCTCTGCCTCCCATACCCATATCGATCAAGCTTTCCACCTACTCGGTGAGGAGCGGAGACAGTTTGGACAAGATAGCCAAGCGATTCGGCCTCAGGCAGGACACAATAATTTCTGCCAATAGCCTCCAGAAAGCGAGTTCGCTGCGATCCGGTCTGCAATTGAGGATTCCCAACATGGACGGAATCAGCCACAAGGTCCGCAAGGGCGAAAGCCTCTCTGCTATATCGCGAAGCTACGGGGTTGAGGTGACGCGCATCGTAGACGCCAACGACCTCGCCTCAGGTACGATAACCGCAGGGCAGACCCTCTTCATACCCAATGCTAGATTGTCATCGGCCACTCTCCGGGAATTCTACGGCGAACGATTCGTATGGCCAGCCAGGGGCAGGATTTCTTCTCCCTATGGCTATCGAGCCAACCCCTTCACGGGCTTGCGCACCTTCCATTCGGCCATCGATATCGTCATGTCGCCCGGCACAAAAGTGAAGGCTACCTCCGACGGCACGGTTGCCGATACGGGGTACAACTCGGTTTTCGGCAACTATGTGATTTTGAGGCATTCGAGCGGATACCAGTCGCTTTACGCCCACTTGAGTTCGATCGGTGTCCACGAGGGCGCTGCCGTCAGCCAGGGTTCAGTCGTGGGCCTTTCTGGCAACACAGGGCAGAGCACAGGTCCGCATCTGCATTTTTCTCTCTTCAAGAGCGGCCAGGCATTGGATCCCCTGAAGTACATACGATGAAAGCCTAAAGATTTCCAGCTTCATAGGCGGCTCTTCGTCCGCGGCGTATGGTCTAGGATACGAGCCTGACTTCCGGCCTGTATCCTTTTTTGCACCTTCAGCTCAAACCCTGGGCCCAATGCCTTATCCATTCATCCCGAAGATTATTATTTCTATGTATAATAATACGTAATATTTTTTCTCCTCGAATGGTCGGTTTGGCATCCGATGTGCTACCCACTGGCAGAGGAGAATACCATGTACAACCAAGCCCTCGATGAATGCCTGTCCAAGTACTACGCCTCGATCAAGTCGATCCGCCTCCTGAACCGCGAAGAAGAAGAGGATCTGTCGCGCAGGATAGCCAAGGGCGACTCCGACGCCAGGAAGCGCCTGATCGAAGCCAATCTCCGCCTCGTAGTCAGAATAGCCAAAAGCATGTGGAATCCATCGCTCTCCCTTCTCGACCTCATCCAGGAGGGCAATCTCGGGCTCATGAAGGCCGCCGAGCGCTTCGACGGTTCAAGGAAGGTGAAGTTCTCCACCTATGCCGCCTGGTGGATACGACAAGGCATCAGCCGATCATTGGTGAATACCGAGCGGACTATCCGCCTGCCGCACAGGAAAGAAGAACTCATTCGAAAAGCGCGAGCCGAGCGGAGCATCCTTAGCCAGAGCCTGAAGCGGCAGCCTACATCGGCGGAGATATCCGCACGTCTTGGCCTCGAGCCTCGCCAACTCGAAGAATTGCTCCAGTTGGCGGAGCGCCCTTCGACCCTAGAGGCTGGAGGGGATATAGAGAGCTCTTCGCTTTTAGATACGTACGAGGATTTTACCTACAGCCCGGAACGGGAGTTCGACAGAACCATGGCCCTAGACAGCGCCAGGACTCTGATGAATACCCTACAAGCCCGGGAAAAGACAGTGATTGCATGCCGCTTCGAGCTGAACGGATCTGGAAGGCTCAGCCTCAAGCGCATGGGATCCATGATGGGGATTTCGCCTGAGACGGTCAGGCACATAGAGAAACAGGCTCTGGCCAAGCTTCGGGCCGAGGCATCCAAGGCTTATGCCTGCATGAGCGCTTGAACCCGAAGGTGGCAAAGGGCCAGCCTCTCCTTGTCCAAACTACCCAGCATGGTTAGTATGATGCGGTGCGCAGAAAAAAAAGCGAGTCCACGCGCCGCATCTTGCTCGCCCTGATAGCCTTAGCCCTCATCGGCGGTCTTGCCTTCCTCGCCAGCCTTTCCGAAAGACGCGTCCAGGAGGCTCGTCAGGGCCCCGCATCGGTTCCGACGACAGCCTGGCCGCATGGAAACCCCGAGTACGTGGTGGAAGTGCCTCCCGGCTACGAGGATCTGCTTCCCGGAACCGATCACCAAGCGCAGAAAGATATCCAGCCCGTTTCTCAGCCCCAAAACCAACTCAAATCGCGCGAAAAGCAGCCGACGCCCCTGTCTCGGGAGGGGACACCTTGCCTCATATTCGTGATCGACGATGCCGGCTACAGCATGGCCCAGCTCGAGCCATTCCTGAAACTGCCCTTCCCGATTACCATCGCCGTCCTCCCAGGAGTTCCGCACAGCGCTGAAG
>DATCUA010000151.1:0-3008 GCA_036567645.1 Rectinemataceae bacterium
CGACGGACTTGCCCATCAAGCCAACGATGAGGAGGAGGCCGAAGGTCATGATGGCGAAGAACTCGGGCGGCCCGAATCGTATGGCGAATTTGGCCAGGGGCGGGCCCAGGAAGGTGAGGAAGAGCAAGGCTACTACCCCGCCCACGAAGGAGCCGATGGCCGCCACGCCCAAGGCCGCTCCCGCTCTGCCTTGGCGAGCCATCTGGTAGCCGTCCAGGCAGGTGATGACGGAGGCGCTCTCTCCCGGCGTGTTTATGAGGACGCTAGTTATGGTGCCCCCGTACATGGCGGCGTAGAAGATCCCCGAGAGCATGATGATGGCTGCGGTGGGCTCCAGCCCGTAGGTGAGGGGAATGAGTATTGCCATTCCCGCCACGGGACCCAGCCCGGGCAGGACTCCGATGAACTGGCCCACCGTTACGCCCACGAGGCAGAAGAAGAGGTTGTTGAGGGTGAAGGCCGTCTGGAATCCGTGGAGGAGGAGATTCAAAGCTTCCATAGTGTCCGGCCTCCTAGAATCCGAGGGCGTTCAGTGGAAGCTGGACGCCGAGAGCGAGGAAGAGGAAATAGATCGCGGCAGTGGATACAGCCGAGATAGCCGCGTTCTTCAGTTTTCCGTAGGCCTTGAAGAGGAGGGCGAAGAGGAAGAGGAAGCTCGTGATGTTGAAACCGGCTAGGGGAAGGATGAGGACATATGCGACCATGTAGATGACGATGAGGAGTATCTTCTTCATCGCCTCCTTTTCGATCGCTTCGGCGCTGTCGTGCCCGACGGCGCTCTCGTAGATGTAGATGACCGAGAGGACGACGAGGAGCCCCGATATCCAGAGCGGGAAGAATCCCGATCCCGGCCCTATCTCGCTTTTATACGGGTACATGAGCGAGTAGCCGAGGAAGAGCAAGCCCACCGCGAGGAAGGCTATCCCCCCCCACGTGCCCGACTGCAGCTTTTTCATGGTAGCGCGAGCCTCCTTTCGCTTTCGCGAATACTCCTTCGGTCTATTCGGCGGAGCCTACGCCCGGGCAGGCTCCTCTTCCCTCGTCTTGGTCACGGTTTCCCTCAAGAAGGACAGGGTGGCGGTATCGTAGGGCGCCCGGATCACGCAGCCCGGGGCGAGGAGAAGCCGCCGGCCTTTCGTTATAGCTCTCGTCCGTTCCACGTCTTCGGCGATCTCGCTCAGGGCGCCCTCCGTGATCTTGTACCGCCTCAGGCCTCCGACAATGGCCTTGCCCGTGTTGGCCTGGACAAATTCGGAAACGGAAGGCGCGGTTTCCCACACATGCCAGCTTATGCCCTGCACGGGGTAGGACTTGAGCAGGTCGAACATGATGTCGTTCCCGTGGATGTGCATGACGTTGAACCAGGCTTCCGATCCGGCGGCCTCGAGGACGCGCAGGTCGTAGGGGATTCCGAACTCGGTATAGCCGGCCTCGTCCATGCGCCCCTTCTGGGACATCTGGCTGGCAAAGTACAGGCCGGCGCAGCCTAGCTCGATGGCGCGGGCGGCGAATTTCTCGGATACGGCGGTTATCGTCTCCAGCCCTTTCTCGACGAGCTTTGGATGGCTCTTCAGGTGGGCGGTGAGATGGGGTCCGGAGAGTTTCTGCGCGGTCGTCAGGGGCGAGAAGGAAGTGGCCAGGACGGGTGCCCGGCCTTTCATCTCCGCGAGGAGGATCTCGAGGGACCTAAGCTCCCTGCCCAGGGCTCCCGTTTCGATATCGACCTCTTCCAGCCGCTCCCAGTCCGCTGGCTCGTTGACGGCCAGCTTGGTGACCTTGGCAACGCCGCCTGAGGGGATTTCGCTGAAGTCGCAGCCGCAGTCCCAGTCTTCTATGGTGTACATGCCGTTGGGCATGTTCTTGACAAAATCAAGGTCGAAGCGCTCGAAAAAGCCAACCGTGGCGCGGGCGAGGCGCTCGGGATCGAGATCGAGCTGGGGAAAGTGGGTCCAGACGCTGTAGGGCACCCGGTCTACCGGCTCGCCGGCCAGGGCAGCCCGAACCCGCTCCATCTTGTTCATGCCTTTTCCCCCGAGGCTTCGATTGCCTCCTCGATATATTTCCTCGAACGTATGAGGTGCTCTTTCATTTTTTGGGCAGCTCCTTCGCCGTCCCTCTGCCGGATCCGTTCCAGGATTTCCTTGTGCTTCTGCAAGCCCTCCTCGTGGAGGCTTGTCTGCCGGTACACGGCTTCTCGCGCCACACGGAGCCAATCGGAGATGTAGCTGTTGATTTCCCAGATGGCCTTGTTGTGGGAGGCTGCGATTACGGCCGTATGGAAGCTCATGGAATTGTCCAGGATGCTCTCCCCTGTGCGGAGCGTCCTCTCCATGGCGGCTACCGAGGCTTCCATGGCTTCCATGTCGGCTGGCTCCCAGCGCCTTGCCGCCAAGGAGGCGGCTTGAATCTCGATGCCTTCCCGGGCCTCGAACAAGTCCAGAAGGGTATGGGCGCTGTCCATGAAGACGAAGTCGATATTGCTGATGAGATTGTTGACGCTGATCCGCTTGATGAACATGCCTTTTCCGCGCACTTGCTCGGCCACGCCCGTAAACTCGAGCACCTTGAGGGCTTCGCGGATGGGAACCCTGCTGACATCGAAGATCTGGGCGAGCTCCCTCTCGGAAGGCAGAGGATCCCCTTCCTTGAGCTTGCCATCCCGTATCCACTGCCTGATCTGCCGGAAGATCTGGCTATAGAGGGCTTTTTCCTGGACAGCGGAGGATCTGTCGAGGGGGATGTTCAGGTCAGATACCATGGTTCGCCCCCGATACGCTTCCCGCCCCACCGAACGCCAAGGCTTTCATGCCTTCGGCGCCAAGCCCGGCCAGCCCCATGGAGGCCAAGCTCCTGCCCTCGGCGCGGAAATCCTTGCCGGCGGCAAGCCCCGCCAAGTCTATGAGGGATGATGTGGCCTTCATACTCAGTCCCAGTTGCTTCCCGATCTCGGCCGCCGGCAGGAGGCCGTAGGGGACGTCCTCGGCTATGTAGCGGTGCCCGAGGCCGTC
>DATCUA010000152.1:0-18438 GCA_036567645.1 Rectinemataceae bacterium
AGAACTTCGATCCCAAGCGGCTTTCCGCCGTCGTGGGCAGGGGAGGGCTCCTGAAGCCCATCCCAGGCGGCGTGTACAGGGTGAACGAGGCCATGAAGGCGGACCTGCTCGCCGCGGCATACGGGGAGCACGCATCCAACCTGGGAGCCCTGATCGCCGACGACCTCGCCTCTAGCCTGGGCATCGGCGCATTCATTGCCGATCCGGTAGTCGTGGATGAACTCTCCGATGTGGCAAGGGTGTCAGGACACAAGCTCTTTTCGCGCATATCCATTTTCCACGCCCTCAACCAGAAGGCGGTGGCGCGGCGCTGGGCAACCGAGCGCGGCAGGGCCTACGAAGACTGCACCCTCATCGTCGCCCACATGGGCGGGGGAGTCTCAGTTGGCCTGCACCGGAAGGGCAAGGTGGTGGACGTGAACAACGCGTTGAACGGCGAAGGTCCCTTCAGCCCCGAGCGCTCCGGCACCCTTCCTGCGGGAGCCCTCGCCAAGCTCTGTTTCTCAGGTCGGTACACCGAAAAAGAAGTGTTGAGGATGATCACGGGCGCAGGAGGCCTGGTGTCCTTCCTCGGGACGAACGACATGAGGGACGCGGAAAGGCTCTTCCGCCAGGGCGATCCCGAGGGGAGCCTCTACTATCGCGCCTTCATCTACCAGGTGGGCAAGGCCATCGGAGCCTTGGCCGCGGCGGCCTCGGGCGCCGTGGACGGCATAATCCTCACCGGCGGCATAGCCTACGGGGCCGAAGTGGTCAAAGAACTCTCCGATATGTGCTCGTTCGTCGCTCCGGTGCAGGCCTATCCGGGCGAGGGCGAGCTGGAAGCCCTGGCCCAGGCAGGTCTCGGCGTCCTCTCCGGAGCCCTCGAGCCCATGGAGTACGTGCCATGAAATCCCTTTCGGAGATCATCCAGGCCGCCGCGGCCGCGGGCAGGTCGAGGCTCGCCGTAGCGGCCGCGCAAGAAGCTTCGGTCCTGGAAGCCGTGAACGAAGCCTGGGAAGCGGGATTGGCCGAACCGATCCTCGTGGGGGATCCCGAGGCGATCGGCAGAGCGGCTGCCGAGGCCAGGGACGGGCATGGTCTCGATATCTCCCCCTTCCGCCTGGTGCCTGTCGCGGGGCTGGCGGCCTCGGCAGCCGCGGCTGTCGAGCTTGTCCGCTCCGGTCAGGCCGATTTCCTCATGAAGGGCATCATAGACACGAGCCTCATCCTGAAGGCCGTCCTCGCAAAAGAGGGCGGGCTCAACACTGGCCGCCTCGCGAGCCACGTGGCCGTGATCCAGGCCCCTTCGTACCACAAGCTCCTCTTCGTCACCGACGCCGCTATCAACATAGCTCCCGACCTTTCCGCTTTCGTAGACATCATAGGCTCGGCGGTGAAGGTTGCACGCGCCTTGGGCCTGCAGAAGCCCAAGGTGGCCCTCCTGGCGGCTGTGGAGAAGGTGAACGCCGACAAGATGCCCTGTACGGCCACGGCCGCCATCCTCAGCCAGATGAACCGGAGGGGCCAGATCCCCGGTTGCGTCGTCGACGGTCCGCTCGCCTTGGATAACGCCATAAGCGCCGAAAGCGCCCGCATAAAGAAGATAGCTTCCGAAGTGGCGGGGGACGCCGACATCCTCGTTGCCCCCGATATAGAAGCGGGCAATATCCTCTACAAATGTCTGCTCGACCTGGCGAACGCCAAGGGTGCGGGCATAGTCATGGGCGCGGCGAAACCCGTCGTGCTCACAAGCCGCGCCGACACCGCGGAAACCAAACTGGCTTCGATAGCCCTGGCCTCCCTCGTGGGAAAGCTCCAGGACTAGCGGAAGCCAAAGGAGTCCAGCATGGCCAACAAGGGAAAGCCCGTCATCGACCGAGAGCGGTGCAAGGGCTGTCTGCTCTGCGCCCGAGCCTGCCCCACGAAGGTGCTCGGACCGGATACGAAGCCCAATTCATGGGGATACTATCCCTCGACGCCGGTGGATCCGGACAAGTGCATAGCCTGCGGCAATTGCTTCCAGGTGTGTCCGGACGTGGCTATCACCGTCTACAAACTCTAGGAAGGAGGCCTACATGGACAACGAAATGCGCCTCATGAAGGGCAACGAGGCTATCGGCGAGGCCGCCATCCGCGCGGGTTGCCAGGCCTATTTCGGTTATCCCATCACCCCCCAGAACGAGCTCACGGCCTACATGGCTTCGGGAATGCTCTCGGCGGGCAGGGTGTTCATCCAGGCGGAAAGCGAGGTGTCCGCCGTCAATATGGTGTACGGAGCGGCTTCCACAGGCGCTAGGGCCATGACCAGCTCCTCCAGCCCGGGCGTGTCCCTGAAGCAGGAGGGTATCTCCTACCTCTGCGGAGCCGATCTTCCCGCGCTGATCGTCGATGTGGCCCGGGCTGGTCCTGGCCTCGGCGGCATCACCCCGGCGCAGGGCGACTACTTCCAGGCCACCAGGGGAGGCGGCCACGGCGATTATCACACCATCGTCCTCGCTCCCAAGGGCGTCCAGGAAGCCGCCGACCTCACCTACGAGTCCTTCGACATCTCGGAGAAATACATGATTCCCGTCCTCCTCCTCGCGGATGGCCTCATAGGCCAGATGATGGAGGCCGTTAAGTTCAAGCCCGCGGTCGATATTTCCAAGCTGCCCCGGAAAGCCTGGGGGGCGGGACACCAGGCCGAGATGGGAAGGGAAGCCAACCACATATCGTCGATGAACCTCGAGCCCTATAGCCTGGAACAGGAAGTCCTGGAGCGCGAGCGCAAGTACGACCTCGTCAAGAGAGAGCTCTGCAGGTACGAGGAGATGGGGATCGATGACGCGGACATCGTCCTGGTCGCCTACGGAACATCGGCGCGCGTTTCGATGAGCGCCATGGAGACGGGCCGCTCGAGGGGCCTGAAGATCGGGCTTTTCAGGCCCATCACCCTCTGGCCCTTCCCCTACGCCCGGCTGGAAGCCCTGGCCGCCCGCCCGGGGAGGAAGTTCCTCTCCGTGGAGATGAGCATGGGGCAGATGGTAGAAGACGTCCGCCTGGCCGTGAACGGCAAGGCCCCCGTGGGACACTACGGCAGGGTAGGGGGCGTCATCCACAACGAAGAGGAAGTCCTCGCGGCCGCCGAGCGGATGCTCAAGGCCTGATGGTCAAGGAGATCGCCATGGAAATGCTATACGGACACCCCAAGAGCCTCAAGCCGATCCAGTCCAAGTATTGCCCGGGCTGCGGCCATGGGGTCATCCATCGGCTCATAGCCGAGGTGATAGACGAGATGGGCCTGCAGACAAAGTCGATCATAACCAACCCGGTGGGTTGCTCGATCTGGGCCGAGCTCTATTTCGATTTCGACTCTGTCCAGCCTGCCCACGGCCGCACCCCGGCCGCTGCCACCGGCATCAAGCGGGTCCTGCCTGACCACCTCGTCATTTGCTATCAGGGCGACGGCGACCTCGCGGCCATCGGCACGGCTGAGATCATACACGCCGCCAACCGGGGCGAGAAGTTCACCACCATCTTCGTCAACAACGCCATCTACGGGATGACGGGCGGGCAGATGGCACCCACGACCCTGGTGGGCCAGTACGCCACGACCTCACCCCAGGGGCGCGATCCCGAGGGGGCGGGGATGGGCTACCCCATCAAGGTCTGCGAGCTGCTCTCCTCTCTCACAGGAACTCGGTATCTGGCCAGGGGCGCAGTGAACAACCCGGCCAACATCAGGAAAACGAAGAAGATGATCAAGACCGCTTTCGAAGCCCAGCTGAGGGGCGAAGGCTTCACCCTGGTTGAGATTCTCTCTCAATGCCCCACCAACTGGAAGCTGAGTCCCCGGGAGTCCATAGACTGGCTGGAGCAGAACATGATCCCCTTCTATCCTCTGGGCGAGATCAAGAACACCCTTTCCACGGCCCCCGCGCCCGGCGCGGCCAAATGAAGGAGCATGCCATGACCGAGAAGACGTACATAGCGGGATTCGGAGGGCAGGGGGTTATCTCCCTGGGGCAGATGTGGGTGTATTGCGCAATGAAGGAAGGTCTCCATGTCACATTCTTCCCATTCTACGGGGCTGAGAAGCGCGGCGGCATAGCCAGGGCTTCGGTGATCGTGAGCGAGAAGGAGATCGCCAGCCCCATCGTCGCAAAAGCCCATTCGGTGGTCATCATGAGCCAAGACTCAGTAGCCATAGCCGAGGAAAAATGCGAGCAGGGAGGCCTCATCCTCCTCAACTCCAGCCTCGTCACGACAGACCCCAACCGGCCGGACGCCACGATCTACCATATACCCTGCAATGAGATAGCCGAGAAGATAGGGGACGGGCGCATAGCCAACATGGTAATGATGGGCGCATTGAGCCAGGCTACGGGGGCGGTCAAGCTGGATCAGGCCAACGAAATCCTCAAGACGTTCTTTCCGCCCTCCAAGCACGGGCTCATACCGATGAACATAGAGGCTATCAGGGCAGGCATGCAGGCCTGCCTGGACTGCGCCGGATAAGGTCTTCTGCACGGGCCCATGGCCTTGAGGAGGCCGGGAATCGCCCAGCCGCATCATGCGCGGCTGTACGGTTTCCGGCCTTTTCGTTATACTGGCTTGGCCATGACTCTGAAGGCGAAGACTGGAAGGAAGGCACGATCGAATAGCGAGCGGGGCGCCGCGGGAAGCCCGGCGCAGAAGCTCGCCCGCGGCCTCAAGCGCCTCCTGGGATGTATCCTCAAGCTCGCCCTGTGGTTCCATGCCGTCTTCATCGTCCTCACCTGCCTCCTCATCTTCCTCTACAAGTTCGTCAATCCAGCCTATACCCTCCTCATGCCCTACCGCTCGGTGGGGTATGGTTGGAAGCTACAGAAGCCCATTCCCCTTCCTCTCGCCAAGGTTCCGATCTACGTGAGGAACATGCTCGTGGCTGTGGAGGATGGGAAGTTCTGGGTGCACAAGGGCGTGGATCTGGAGGCATTCAAACGGGCCAGGGAGATCAACGCCAGGGTGGGCAAGCCGCTCTACGGCGGCTCTACTCTCACCATGCAGGTGGCGAGAACCCTCTTCCTCGTGCCCGAGAAAAGCTACATCAGGAAATACCTCGAAGTGATCATAGCATTGGAGCTCGAGGCCATCCTCTCCAAGCAGCGCATACTGGAGCTGTATTTCGGCTACGCCGAGTGGGGCAAAGGCATTTTCGGCATAGAGGCGGCCGCCCGTTCTTATTACAAGGCGAGCATAGCCTCCCTGGACAAGGACCAGGCCGCCCGGCTCATAGCCCTTCTCTCCTCTCCGATCAAGTACACTCCTTCCACCCTGCACAAATCTGCCATATTGAGGGAGAGGTATTCATATCTGACCAGGAGGTTCGTGGCTCCCAGCGTTGCTCCCGAGGGGGACTTTGTCGAGTCCGCGCCGCCTCCTGCGCCCGAGCCGGGTGCCGAGGCTGATGAGGGCGGAGCCGCGGCTCAGGAAGAGCTCCAGGCCCTCGGGGTATCCGATGGTGAAGACTCGGCTATAGAAAGCTCGGCCGCAGATGGTCAGCCCGACCCACGGGAGGCGAAACGCGATTCCGTTCCCGCCAAAGCCGATCCTTCCGCATCGGCAACGCCAAGCAGTCAGCTTGCAGTCCCGGTTGCGCCAACCCAGCCAGCCGCGCCCTAGCGCTCTTTTATCTAGCCCCGGCTCTGGGTTTTCTTCTTCTTCAGGGCGACTAGGGTTTTCTCGAGTGCGTCCGCGAATCGCTTGAGCTCGGCCGCGCTCCGTCCGGAGCCCCGGGGCGAGTCCGGAGCCAGGCCGAGCTTTCTCAGCTCCGCCGCGGCATCGCGCAGGGATCGGCGTTCGGACACGCTCGCCGCGTCGAAGATATCCCCCCTGTCATTGATGCACGCGAGCCCGGAAAGGAGGGCTTTTTCAGCGAAGACCACATCCCTCGTAATCACGAGATCCCCCGGCGCGGCGCCTTCGAGGATGGCTGAATCTGCGGCATCCGGTCCGGGCTGGACCTCGAGAAGCAGGGGCGGCTCGAGGCCTGGCACGGGACGAGATGCCACGAAGCGGAGTTCGATGGTTTCTCCCGGCACAAAGCTCGAGCCCTGCCTGCGCAGTATGAACTCTCTCACGGCCCTGGGAAGGGAGTCGGCGTCGGCCCAAATCTTCATCTGCTATCGACCCCGCCAACGGTAGCCCGATAGACCGAGCCTTCACCCTCGAGCTTGTACGATGTGCAATCGGCGCTCACGAAGATGGAGGACCCCCGCTCCATGACTAGAGAGGAGGACTCATGGGCCTCCGAGGCGCCGACCTGTCTGGGAATCTCCTGCACCGTGACCGAGCCGCGGGTACAGAGCAGTATCTCCGGCCCCCTGGTTTGGAGGATCTGGGGATGGCCATTCCTCAGCATGCGGGCGGAAAGTCGGAACTCCCTCGCGGGGCTGTCCCAGACGAGGCTTTCGCCGCCGTTTTCGGCACGGGCTTCGACGATCGCTGGTCCCGCGCCGAAATCCAGGATTTCGAGGAGCTCGGGTATATCCATGTGCTTTTGAGTGAGCCCCCCTCGGATGACGTTGTCTGAGGAAGCCATGATCTCGAGTATGGTTCCGGATAGGTAGGCGTGCATGACGCCTGCCGGCACATAGATTCCCTGCCCTGGCTTCAGCTTGTGGACCTGGAGGAATAGGGGGCTCAGGGCTCCGGGATCGTGGGGGTAGTGGGCGTAACAGGCGAGAAGCGTCTGGCCGGCGGTTTTGGATGGACCCTGGGCGTTCTCGGCGAGCTTCCTGCCCCGATCCACGGCCATGCGTTCGAGGAGGAGCTTGTCTTTTTCCTTCAACCCGAGCGCTTTGGCTATGAGGATTCTGAGCGATGCCTCGCCATCCCGGGATGAAAAGCCAAAGAAGGCCGCAAGCTCATCCCCGAGCAGGTCGCGGATCTCCTGCGCATCTCTGAACCCGCAAAGGGCTTCGAAATCGGAAAGGGCCACGGCCAGCTCGGGCTTGTGGTTCCTGTCCTTGTAGTCGCGCTCGGGTGCCTGGGGCAGGATGCCGGCGCGAGACTCCCGCTCGTATCCCGCTTCGGCTTTCGCCTTGGAGGGATGAACCTGGATTGAGAGGGGCATCGAGGCCGAAAGCACCTTGAAGAGGAAGGGAAGAAAGCCATACTCGCCCGCTATCTGTTCGCCCAGTACCCGATTCCTATTCGATTCGATATAGCGGTTCAGCGCTTGTGTCCTGCCCCCGCCCAGATCTGCAAGCGAGGGGGCATCTGGATGGGCTCCCAGCCAGAGTTCGGCAGAGGGCTTGTCCTTGTCCTGCTCCACGCCAGCATAGAGGGAGAATCCATCGTAGCTTCCCCATGCGTAATGGCGCACGGGGTTGGTCAGCTTGTGTATCTTCTTTCTGGGCATGGTCAGGTGAGGCATCGCTCACCTCTACAGCGTTCCAGGTTCATGGCGTGCTCCTTGTACTCATCGATCCAAGAATCGTTCCACTTCCCTTTCGATTATCGGCAGGGAGTCGAAGAGGATTCTGCACCTGGGCAGGCTCTCCACGAAAAGCGATCCATAGCGCGATGAGGCGAGCCGCGGATCGAGAACGACAGCCGCGCCTCTGTCCTGGGAGTGGCGTATGAGCCTGCCGAAACCCTGCTTGAACTTTATTATAGCCTCGGGAACCGATATCTCCGCGAACGCGTTCCCTCCCCTCGATTCCACGGCTTCCGCCCGGGCGAGCTGGACTGGATCGGAAGGAACCCTGAAGGGCAGTTTCGTGATGACGACCATCGAGAGCGTTTCCCCGGGAGCGTCCACTCCTTCCCAGAACGAGTCCGTGGCGAAGAGGACGGAGGAAATGTCGTTCTTGAACATCTGCAGCAATCGGCTGCGGTCATCCATGCCCTGCCGGAGGCAGGCTATGCCTGCGCGCTCCAGCTCGGGTTTGGCGATTTCGTAGCAATGTTCCAGGAGTTCATAGGATGTGAAGAGCACTAAAGCCCTTCCCCGCGAGGCGCGCACAAGGCCGAGGACAGCTCCGCCGAGATAGGACTTGAAGGCTTCCTTGGACTGCTGAGGGTGGGGGGCCGTGGGATCGCAGGCGAGGAGGGCGTTGGTGGAAAAGGGGAAGGGGGAGGGGTAGCTCCGGGCTGCCACGTCGGCCCTGGATGCCGCTATGCCGACGCGTTTCATCCAGAAATCGAAAACTCCGCCCACGGCCAGGGTTGCCGACGTGCATACGACGGTCCTGATTTTCTCGAAAACCGACTTCTCGAGAAGCCCAGCCACTTCCAGGGGCGTTGCGTTCATATCGAGGACGATCTCCTTCTGGGAGTTCCTCGACTTTTCCAGCCAGAACACTGTCTCTTTGTCCTGGCTGAAGTCCTTGAGCCGTGCTGCGAGATCGGCCGTTTCCGCGAGGCCTCGCAGGGCTATCCGGGTCTCGAATACAGCCGTCTCGTCGGCGAGGGTTTCGGGCAGGGATTCCAGATATTCGCTCGCGGCCTGGCAAAGACCGAGAATGGAGCGCTGGAGCCGCCCGGCAGGCTCGCTGAAGAAGGATTCGGTCTGGGGAGTGGGCAGGCCGAGCCTCAGGCTGGATTCCCCCCCCATGAGGCCGAGGGCTCCGGATTCGAGGGAAGAGAAGGCGGCCTGGGCCTCCCGCGCCAGGTTTTCGAAGCTGGATTCGTCCAGGCGAGGGGCTTGCATGAGGGCGGAAAGCTTGGCGAGGGCGCCGAAGCGGCCGCCTGCTCCCCTGCGCCAGAGCCTGGCTATGCGTTTGGACACGGTAGCGCGGTTGAGTGTTTCCGTGAAGAGGCTGGTGGCGCTGGATTCCACCGAGTGGGCCTCATCCAGGATCAGGGCCGAATAGGATGGCAGGATGGATGTCTGTTCCATGCTGGCCGACCTGCGTCTGGCCATTACATCGGCGAAGAGGAGGTGGTGGTTCACCACGATCACCTGGGCTTCGGCAGCGCTGCGACGCACGGCTATGACATGGCAGCCCTCTCTGTGCTGGCAGCGCAGGGAGAGGCAGGAGTCGGCCTCGGAGCAGACCCTGCCCCAGGTGGTATCGTCCACGCGGAAGCTGAGGGCGGATCTATCCCCGGATCCGCCTCCCTTGTCCCAGGCTTCAATCTTGCGCAGGGGGTGGTCTTCGCCCATGAGGAGGCCTTCCTCGAGGATCGCTTCTTCGAGCCTGCGCTTGCAGAGGTAGTTGGATCTGCCCTTCACGAGCACCGCCTTGAGCTTCCGCTTGAAGGCCGAGGCGACGATGGGGATGTCTTTTGAAAAGAGCTGGTCCTGGAGGTTGATGGTCGCCGTCGAGAGGACTACCCGCTCTTCGTTGCCTTGGGCCCAGGCGAGAGCCGGCACGAGGTATGCGAAGGACTTGCCTACGCCCGTGCCAGCTTCGGCCGCGAGGATGCCTCCATCGTTGAAAAGGGAAGCCACGTCCTTGGCCATCGCTATCTGGGAAGGGCGGGGCTCGAAGGAACTCATTATGCTGGAAAGCTTCCCTCCCCTGTCCAGCGCTCCGGAGAGGCCTTCCTCGTCCAGCCTTCGCAGGGCTTTGCGCCTGGCGGGCTCGGCAATTACGAATACCCGCTCAACCTCGTTGTCGACTATGAAGGAGCCGATCCCATACCCGCCGGCCTCGGCAGCGACGGCCACGTCGGCCTCCGAGGGGAGGAGCCTGCCCGAGGGGTGATTATGTATGAGGATGGATCCCTTTTCGAAATACGGCGCGAGGGCCGGAACCGAGTCCAGAGTTCCCCGCGCGACTATCTCGGTGGATCGAACCATGCCCTCGGCATCGAGGATTCCGAGGGCGAATATCTCCCTGCCCTCGGCGTCGGCTATGGCTTGCTTGAGTTCCAGCCGAGCCGCTGGAGCTATCCTCGAGCGGGCATCCGAACCCGCTGCCGCAACGTGCGCCATCAGTACCAAATCTCCAGTCCCCAATCGAAATGCAGTGCCCCTCCTCCCGCCAGGGAAGGGGAAAGGGCGTAGGACAGCTCGGCCATCAGCTCGGCGTGGGCTTTCCCGCCGACTCCGAGGAGAACCGCGAAATCGGAGACGATCCGAACGAAGGCAGATGCCGGGTATGAGGGTTCCGGCGATCCCAGGGCGGCTATGCGGAATCCTGCATCTGCCTTAAGCCACCTCAGGCCGAGGGGCGGCAAGAATGGGATGCGCAGAACGCGCGCCGATCCGGGGATGTCTATGAACAGGGGTGTCGCCGTCCCTTCGGCATAAAGGTAGTAGGAGGATGATAAGCTGGAATCCGAGTACTCCCGGAAAACCGGGTATGGCGGGAGGGCGGCCGAGGCCGAGGTACCGGAGTCTGACGATAGTATCCTGCCGGATGCCCGGAACGAGAGGGATGGGCTCAGGGAGAGGGCACCGCCAAGCCTGAGACCCAGCCTCGCCCTGGCCGAAGAGAACCGGGTGTTGGCGAACACCGACCACATCCATCCCGTGCCGGGCTGGATTTCCGTATCCGCACCGAGACCGAGGACGGCACCTGTGGAATCGTGGGGTGGATATGGCCAGGACCGGGCGTCCGAATACGAAATACCGAAGCGGGCGCCCAGAGAATATGCGCTTATATCCGGGGCGGCGAATTCGCCCGGCTCGTACTCGGCGTCCAGGCCGGCGGCCCAGGCGGAGGCGGAGAAACCGAGTTTTCTGTAAGCCGGCACTAAGCCCAAACGTACATCGGCGCTTGCGGAAGCCGAGAGCGAGCGGGTGGGGAACCCGCCTTCTCCGGATCCCGAGGAGGTGTCGCCGAGGGCTAATCCAAGGCGGAAAGCCCCAGCCGAAAGCCCGAGCGAGAACAGCTCCTCAGGTCTGGCGGCGATATAATCCCAGCCAGCCGCGAGAGTCCAGGAGAGGCGTTCGCTCAGGTCGATGCCGTCGGCGGCGATCCCTACGGCTTCCCCGTCGGCCCACGGCCTCCTGCTAGAATCTAGGAGTCGAGGAAAGAGGCTCGAGCGGCGGCGAACTGCAGTGAGGCTTCCGGGGTTCCCCTCGGCTACCCCGACCTCGGCGGTATCTGAGCCTATCGTTCCAAGCCGCCCTTCCTCGCGCTTCACTTCCGCGAGCCTCGCCTCCTCGAAGGGCTTCCACATAGCTGGCCATGTATCAAAATCTCTCTCGAGGAGTTCTTCGTCCACCGAGAGGAGCCTCAATTCCCGTTTTCCTCCCCCAATAGCGGCCATATAGACAGCCTTCCCGGCCTCGATAGCCGGATGATAGACTGAGGACCTCGGGGCGCGTTTCTGGACGTGAAGCCGCATAGAATCCCCGTCCCCCCTGAGGAAGGCCAGCCTGAAGCTCTCGTCCCGTCTGATGGCAGCCAGCACGAGGAAAGGCTCTGCCGAGCTGGTGTCGGGCTCTATCGACCTGAAGCTCCAGCCTGGTGCGTCGAGCACCTCCAGCGATCCGGATCGGCTTTCCCGCGCGGCGAGGACCTGGCTTCCTATGCGCACAAGGCCATATCTGTAGCCCGAAGCATCGGGAATGGAAACGGCCTGGAAGAAAGGAGGCAGTTCTCCCTCGAGCACAGCCTTCGCATAGCCTGCCTCGGGCAGGGGGCGTTCGCCCTCGAAGAAGAGGTTCTCTTTCCTGAAATCGTAGCGATAGAGGACGGGCATGGCTTCTCCGCCAATTTTCCGTCTCTGCCAGTCTAGCTCGAGGCTTCCGTCCGAACCGATCCGCATGGATTCCAGGTTTCCGTCAGCCCAAAAGAGCCGTTTCCTGGCTCCACTCGCGATATCCAGGGCGAATACGGCTGTGCGTTCCGCATCGTAGTAATAGAGCTCCCGCGAACCCAGGGCCAGGGGGCCGAACAGCCCGGTGTCAAGATCGAGGAGGGCGCCCGTATCCTCAAGGCCATTATCGCTGGGTTCGGGGATTCTCTTCTTCAGCCAGGCCAGGAAATCCGCCCAGAGCTTCCGGCCTTCCGCGCCGAGAGCCCTTTCGGCGGCGCCCGGAATTCCGGCGCTTCCCTCGAAACCCGCTATGAAGTTGCCTTTGCCCATTTCGGACCAGAGCTTTTTAGGGGCCTCGGATCCGTACCTCTCCACGATGTATTCGATGAACAGTGCTCCGTAATCGTAGGCCAGGCCCCCGGAACCAGGCTGGTCTTCCAGCCCGGACACTTCCCAGAGCCCACGCTCTTCGCCTAAGGCCACTTCCCGGAACACGGATTCCAGGGCTGCCGGGTCGTTCAGTCTACCCGAGGGGCCTGGCCTGCTCTCGGCCCAGACGGCCGTTCCCTCGACGAGGGAATAGGGGGAGACCCAGCCCGAGGAGGCGAGGTAGTCGCCCGCCAGGAAGGAAAGGGCTGACCAGAAGGCCGATCGGGTGTTCGTGGTCAGGAAGTGCACCAGCTCGTGGAGGAACACCTGGATGAGCTCGTCATCCATGCCGGCGAGAGAACTGCCAGGCGGGGCCGGGGCGAGAAGGATGACGATCCTGTTGGAGGGATAGGGAGTAAAATACCCGTTGAGGTCGATCTCCAGATCCGAGATCAGGACTGGTATCCTGCGACTCGGCACTGTACTGCCCAGGAGACCGGAGAGCTCGGCCAGAATCGAGTCGGCTTTTGCGGCAAGGCGCTCGGCTTGGATCTCGAACCGGGCAGGGTAGTAGATGGAAAACCTCTCCGTATCCATTCGGCCGAGCGCTGTCAAACCGCGCGCCAGCTGGGCTGGGGCTTCCCGGCCGAGAATGAGAATTACAGCCAACGTCACGGCCCGAAAAAGCCTGATCCGCACAATCCTACTCTAGCAGAGTCGAGCCCAGGCGTGAACGGGGAGGGCGCCGGGTATGGCGCTTCAGGGCTCTTTCGCGCTATCCTGGTTCCAGACGGAGTTGCTATGGATCATGCCACGCCCGAGGGCGTTTTCAGGATCGGGGCGAGACGGTACATCTCGTCTCCATTGAGGGAGCGAAGGGCAGCCGCCGTCTTCGGCCCGGAATCGGCCGGCGGGGGAAACGCCTTCGCCAAGGCTATCCGCGAGCTCTCCTCCGAGGACGAAGAGCCTGCCGACTCCCTGGATCGCGGACCTATCGTGTTCAAGGACGGGATATTCCAGATAGACCTGAGCGAGAACCGGACGGAGTCGGAGCTGGATCCGGCGCTGAAGGGCCTCATAGATTCGATACTGGGTGGGTAGATGAAAAAGCTCATATCATGGAACGTCAATGGCATACGCTCCTGCGTGAGCAAGGGATTCCTCGGCTGGCTTTCTGCGCAGGATGCGGATTTCGTCTGTATCCAGGAGACCAAGGCGAATCCCGACCAGCTCGCTCCCGAGATCCGGGAACCGAGGGACAGGTCGGGCAAGCCGTATTGCGCGGCTTGGTCGAGCGCCAAGCGGAGGGGCTACTCCGGCACGGCCATCTTCTCCAAGCGCGAGCCCGAATCGCTCTCCACCCTCGGGATCGGCGAGTTCGACGACGAGGGCAGGACGGTTGTTGCCGACTTCGGGGATTTCATCCTCGTATCTGCCTACTTCCCAAATTCCCAGGACGCGGGCGCCCGGCTGGACTACAAGCTGAGGTTCTGCGAAGCCATCCTCCGGTTCTGCGATTCGGCGCGAGCGAAGGGCAGGCATATCATCGTGGCCGGGGACTACAATATAGCGCACAAGCCCATAGACCTGGCCAGGCCCGAGCAGAACGAGGGCAATCCAGGCTACTTGCCCGAGGAGCGCGCCTGGATGGATACCTTCACATCCCTGGGCTACGTGGACAGCTTCCGACACCTCCATCCCGAAGGCGGCAACTACACCTGGTGGACCTACAGAGTTCCCCAGGCCAGGGCGAACAACGTAGGCTGGAGGCTCGACTACCACTGCATGGATCCGGAGTTCCTTCCGGCGCTCGCGGGGGCTGGGATCCAATCCGAAACCCTTGGATCCGACCACTGCCCCGTCACACTGGACCTCGACCTCTAGGAGGATGATCCCATGCGAATCCGTTACAACGCTCCTGTAACCCTCACATTCACCTTCGTATCGGCGGCCGTGCTCCTCCTGAGCTCCACAGTCCTTCCGCACCTCACAGCTTCATTCTTTTCAACTCCCTCGCCGTTCCGTAGCGATTCTCCGATCGACTACATAAAGCTTGTCAGCTATGTATTCGGCCACGCTTCCATAACCCACTACATGGGTAATTTCACCATGATCCTCATACTCGGCCCAATCCTCGAGATGGCGTACGGTTCGGGGTTCATCCTCCTCTCGGTGTTCATCACCGCTCTCGCCACGGGCCTGGCAAACGTGTTCCTTTTTCCGGGAACCCTCCTGATGGGGGCCTCCGGCATCGTGTTCATGATGATCATCCTCGCTTCCATAACCAATTTCAACAAGGGCGAGGTGCCCCTCACCTTCATCCTCGTCCTCATCGTCTACGTGGGCGGCCAGGTCTGGGACGCCCTCTCCAAGCAAGACAACATTTCCCAGTTCGCCCATATAGCAGGCGGCCTTGCAGGATCGATCCTCGGATTCTTCAGGGCCGGCAGGGCGAAATCCTAGCCCAGCCCCATCCCGAATAGCCAAGGAGGAGCTCATGTACTCCGCTGACCTGCGTTCAGAACTATCGTCCAAGCTCGATTCCATACGGAAAGAAGGCCTCTACAAGGGAGAGCGCGTCCTCGCAGGTCCCCAGGGATCGTCCATCCGCGTATCGGATGGACGGAATGTGCTCAACTTCTGCGCCAACAACTACCTCGGGCTCGCCGGCCATCCCGCCCTCGCCGCGGCCGCCAAAAAAGCTATGGAGGACTGGGGCTACGGACTGGCATCCGTGCGCTTCATCTGCGGCACACAAAGCCCCCACAAGGAACTCGAGCGCAGGATGGCCTCCTTCCTGGGCATGGAGGACGCGATCCTCTTCTCCTCCTGTTTCGACGCGAACGGGGCCGTGTTCGAGCCCCTCCTCGACGAAGACTGCGCCATAATCGCCGACAGCCTCAACCACGCCTCCATCATAGACGGGGTGCGGCTCTGCAAGGCCAAGCGCTGGGTTTTCAAGCATGGCGATATGGGAGACGTAGAACAGGAAGATCCCGACACGGGGAAGATGGCCAAAGGACTGGAACGCTGCCTCAAGGAAGCCTCGGGTTCCCGCGTAATCATGATAGCGACCGACGGGGTCTTCTCCATGGACGGGGACATAGCCGACCTCGACAGGATCTGCAGTTTGGCGGAACGATACGGCGCCCTCGTCATGGTGGACGATTCCCACGCCACGGGCTTTCTGGGCAAGACGGGCAGGGGCTCATGCGAGTATCGCGGGGTCGGAGGCCGGGTGGATATCATAAGCACCACCTTCGGCAAGGCCCTGGGAGGAGCCTCGGGCGGCGTTATAGCCGCGCGCGCGGAGATCGTGGATTTCTTGCGGCAGAAAGCGAGGCCCTATCTGTTTTCCAACAGCCTAGCCCCGGCCATCGTGGGCGGAACCCTCGCGGCACTCGACCTCTTGGAGTCATCCACCGAGCTGAGGGATAGGCTGGAGGCCAATACAGCCCTCTTCCGCTCCCTCATGGACAAGGCTGGATTCTCCTTGCGGCCCGGCGTCCATCCCATCTGCCCCGTGATGCTCTATGACGAGCGCCTCGCCCATGAAATGGCCGAAGCCCTCCTCGGCGAGGGGCTCTACGTCGTGGGTTTCTCCTTCCCCGTCGTGCCCAGGGGCAAGGCGAGGATACGCGTACAGATTTCCGCGGCGCACTCCGAGGACGATATTCGGACGGCCGTCTCCGCCTTCGAGAGGGTGGGCAAGCGGCTCGGAGTCATTCCGGCTTGATACTGGGTCGGGCTGGGGCTCGAGGCAGCCCCCTATCGAGGCGTGAAGGTTCTAGAGAAGCGGCCGGCGAAGTGTCCCCCGCTTTACCTTTTTTTTGTCCGAAGTTATATTTTTATCGTCGTTTCTCAGCATCAAGCCATCGACCGAGGTATTCATCCATGCCTACGTACGAATACGAATGCAGGATCTGCCAGCATAGATTCGAAAAGTTCCAGTCTATATCCGAGGATCCTCTGCGGGAGTGTCCGGCCTGCGGCGGCGCCGTGCGAAGGGTGATAGGCGGAGGCAGCGGCATCATATTCAAGGGGCCGGGCTTCTACGTGACGGATTCCAAACGCTCTTCTCCATCTTCCTCGAAGGCTCCGGCCTCGAGTTCGGCGCCAGCATCCGCCTCGCAGTCCGAGTCCTCGGGCTCCGGAGAATCCGGATCGGCGAAGTCCCCGGCCTCCTCTCCAGCTGCGAAAGCGCCCCTGGCTGAAAGCAAGAAGGCGAGCGCCTAGCCGAAATCCCGAAGCTCTGGTTCTACTCGCTTGCCTCCGGCGAGCGCCTTTCGCGCATCTTCCAGGGTGCATTCCAGGAGTTCCGGACTGTCTAGAAGACGAGCGAACGTTGACAGAGCCCGGGCGAAGTACAATCCGTCAGCTATCCTCTCGTCCAGGGTTATACGGAATGTGATGCATCTCCGGCTGCCCTGATTCCTGCCATGCCTGTTTTCTTCGAGCTTGCCCATGGCCATGAATATGCTGGCGTTTCCCCATTCGTAGAGGTGGTGGAAGGGGGCGTCCAGCCCCAGGCTGCCCAGATTGGCGAAATACGCCGTTGCGAAGAGGGGATCGGCCTTGATCAGGCTCCAGGGAGCGAGGTTTATCCTGTCGAGGAACCGATATATCCCGATGAGGATGGATTTCCCGCCCGGGATGGCGTGGGCTGCTTTGGCTATCCTGTCTCCATCCCCGCCCTCGCCTCGTTCGCGCACGAGGCGTATCGCCTCGTTCATCTTCCGCATCACTTCCGGCAGGCCCTCTTCTGGATCGAAGAACAGCTTTACGCTCGCCTCGACAGCCTCCTCGGAAAGCCTCTGCTTGGCGATGAAGGACACGGAGATATGGTTGCGCTGGTACAGGGTCTTTCCATGGACGAAGCGGTTGAGCCGGGGCTTGAGGGCTACCGTGCGCACGAGAGCTCCAAGCACGATTCCGAAGAGGGAGTACGAGCCTTCCTTCGCCGTATCTTCCTTGTCCTGCCCTGCTTCATCCTGTTTCCAGTTTCTCGTTTTCACCAGTCTGAGCGCGTTCTCGAGGTCGACGGTGCGCTCGTAGTACACGGCTGAATTGTTGCGCCCAGGCATCATGTAGGGCATGAGGGCGTTGAGGGCGGGAATAGAACGTACGCGGGTTCCGTCGGGTCGGTCTATGAAGAGCATACAGAGGCACTATACAGCGGGCGATTAGGAGGGTAAAGCAATGATTATGCATTGCCTCGACCCAAGCTTTGTGACATTAACAAGGTTTTTCATGCGCTGTTAAAAAATCGTGATACACTAAAGGTAGGACTACCCACGATGAGGAGGTCGAAGGATTGGAATATGCGCAGGAGAAAGCACGATCCCGAAGAATACTCGTAATCTGCTCCCCATCCCGCTATCCCGAGGGGGTAGAGAAGAACCGCGACCGGGCCAGTCGCCTTGCTCAAATCCTGTCTGACATAGGCTTCGATGCTTCCTACGGCTGTTTTTCTCGCCTGGATCAGCTGGTTTCCTACATCGAAACCAACGTCCCCGATCTCGTATTCAGTGCCGCCGATCACCTGCGAGATGGAGAGGGGCGATCGATCAACCTGCATGGCTGGCTGGAAAAGCGTGGCCTGCCTTATGTGGGCTCGAAACCGGACACTATCGACTTGGCCTTATCGAAGACTTCGCTCAAGCGGAAGTGGCTTGCCGCTGGGGTACGGACGCCAGCCTTCGCCGATTTCGATGCGTCTGGGGAGATCGATCCCTCGGCTATAGAGCCGCTCGTGCCTTTCCCTTGCATTGTCAAGCCCGAAGATGGAGGCAACTCCAGGGGGATTTCGGAGGATTCCGTCGTCCTCGACTCCGCCGCCTTAGCCGCGGCCGTGAGTCGGTTAGCCAGGGATTGCCGCCGTATACTTATCGAGCATTACCTGGGTTTTTACGCCGATTTCCGCGAGATTACCTGCGCCTGCGTAGGCAACGGCGAGGAACGCCTGCTCATGCCGGCCGAACTCGTTTTTACCACGCCGAGCGCAATTCGCGTCATCACCACGGCCGACAAGGAAGAGGGTAAAGTGGAAGCGCGCCGGATCGAAGACCCTCGGATGAACGAGGCGGCTAAAGCATTCGCGGACATTGCCCTCCAAGTGGCCGGGGCGAGGGACTATGCGCGCTGCGACATGGCGTTCGCCAAGGGACGTTTCTGGGCGATCGAAGTCAATGGCCAGCCCATGGTGCCCGATTCTTGGTTCGCATCCTGCGCGCGTCTATCGGGACTGGATGAGCTAGGCTATATCGGGGCCATAGTTGATTCCGCGTTTAGAAGGCAGGCTAGCGTTTCCAGCGGCGGGGAGGGATCATGTTCAGGCTAAGCCGGACAGACGTATTCGGCCTTCTACGGACGGCTGTAGATGCGCACACGCTCGGGCTTCTCTCC
>DATCUA010000153.1:0-12188 GCA_036567645.1 Rectinemataceae bacterium
GATTACCGCAATGTGACGAAGATTTTCGGGGAAGGGGGCAAGAACCCGGTCAAGGCCCTGAAGGAAGTCTCGTTCACCATCAAGCCGGGCGAGCTTTTCTGCCTCCTGGGGCCTTCGGGCTGCGGGAAGACCACCCTCCTGCGCAGCACCGCGGGGCTCGAATCCATTTCCAGCGGGCATATCTTCTACGGCGGCAAGGATATGACCACCATCCCCCCTTTCCGCCGCAATATCGGCATGGTATTCCAGAGTTTCGCCCTCTATCCCCACATGAACATCTACGAGAATGTCGCCTACGGCCTGCGTGTGCGAAAGCGGCCCGAGGACGAGGTGAGGAAGAAGGTTACGGCTGTCATGGAACTGGTTGGCATGGCGGAAGAGCTCAAGCGCAACCCCAGCCCTTCTGGCCTCTCGGGAGGCCAGCAGCAGCGTGTGGCGATCGCCCGGGCCCTTGTCTACGATCCGGACATCCTCCTCCTCGACGAGCCCCTGGCCAACCTCGACGCCAAGCTCAGACGCTACATGCGCGCCGAGATCAGGCGCATCCAGAAGGCTACGAACATTACCACGATCTTCGTTACGCACGACCAGGAAGAGGCAATGGCCGTGGGCGACAGGCTCGCCGTGATGCGCAGGGGCGTCGTGGAGCAGATCGGCAGCTCGGACGAGCTCTACAACAGCCCTGGCAACGCCTTCGTGGCCAATTTCATAGGCAAGATGAATTTTCTCAAGGCCGAGCTCATCGGAATGGACGAGGACAGGGCCAAGGCGCGCATAGCGGGAGCGGGAATCGAGGTGGAGGCGCTGGGCGCGCGGATCCATCTGCCCTCGGGGACGAAGGTGGGAGCCAAGATCCTCGTCGGCTGCAGGCCGGAACAGATGTCCGTCTCGCCCATCGGCGCACGCGATGCCGGCAGCATCGAAGGGAGGGTGAACATCATCCAGCACCTCGGGCAATTCGTGCGCTACGACGTGGGCGTGGATGCCGGGATCTCGGCCCAAGCCTTCGAGATCGACATGCCCGGGCTCGTGCGGGGCCTGTCGGAAGGGGATCGCGTGCAGGTGAGCCTGAAACCGGGCATGGCTTCACTCTACCTTCCCGACGAAGGCAGGCCGGAATGAAGGGCCGCCTTCGCGATTCCATCGAGGCGGGCGAAGGAAGGAGCCTAACGCGCTTCCTTCAGAAGGATCTCACGCCCTACCTGGTATTCCTCATCCCCATGGCCTTCCTCTGCCTCTTCCTCTTCTGGCCGCTCATCACCACCTTCCTGCGCGCCTTCATGCGTTCAGGCAACAAGTTCGATCTCCAATCGCTCAGCTTTTCGGGATTCGAAAAGTTCTTCACGAGCTCTCTGTACCAGAAGAGCTTACGCAACTCCTTCATAGTGGGCACGGCGGTGACCGCTCTCTCCATGCTCATAGGCGTTCCCATGGGCTACTTTGTCGCCAGAGTGAAGCTGCCGGGCAAATCCCTCATGCTCTCGCTCGGAATCCTCCCGGTGATCATGCCCTCGTTCATCGGAGCCTTCAGCTGGATCATCCTCCTGGGGCGGCAAGGTTTCGTCCGCCATTTCCTAAACAATCTCCTCGGCCCTATAGGCATCGAGGTTCCGCCCATCTACGGCATGTTCGGCATGATCTTCTGCATGACCCTTACCTACTATCCTTTCGTGTTCCTCCTGAGCCACGGGGCTTTTTCATCGGCCAACGCCCTCTTAGAGGACGCGGGCATGCTCATGGGAGCCTCGCGCTGGCGCATCCTCAGGACTATAACCTTCCCGCTCGTAATTCCCAGCCTGGGAGCCGCCGCCCTCCTCGTCTTCATCCGGGCGATAGGCAACTTCGGCATACCGGCGATCATCGGAGCCGACCAGTACGTGTTGCCCACCCTCATCTATTTCAGGGTGAACGGCTTCTGGGATCTGAACGGGGCATCCTCGATAGCGGTGGTCAACGTCCTCATAACCGGCTTCGTGCTCTGGTTCCAGAAGTATGTGGTGAGCAGGCGGGAATACGAGACGATCTCCGCCTCGCATGTCGAGATACAGCAGCATTCTCATCCCGCGATTCGGATTATCGCGGGTATCTACTGTCTCGTCATCCTCATCGTCTCCCTCGCTCCCCAGGTCGTCATCATCGTCATGTCCTTTTTCGAAAAATGGCAGGGCTTGCTTCCGGAAGGATTCACGCTGGCCAACTACGCCGGCATACCTCAGAAGTCCTCGCGCGAGCTATTGAATTCCATGTACCTCTCTACCGTGGCCACCATCCTCACCGCCGTGCTCGGCAGCATCATCGCCTACATCACCGAGCGCCGGAAACCGGTAGGCGCCGGCCTCCTGGATATGGCGGTGATGGCGCCATTCATCTTGCCGGGAACCGTAGTCTCCGTGGCTCTCATATCGGCCTTCAGCGCGAAGAGCTTCCTCCCGCTCAACGGCACTTTCGCCATCATCATCATAGCCTATATGGTGAGGCGCACGCCCTATGTGTACCGTTCGGTAGCCGCGAGCCTCACCCAACTCAACCCATCTCTCGAGGAAGCTTCTACGATAGCCGGGGCCCATTGGCTGTACACCTTCAGGAGGGTGAGCGTCCCACTCATCCTCCCTGGCATAATCTCTGGATCCATCCTCACGTTCTCCACCCTGCTCCAGGAACTGAGCACGACAATTCTGCTCTATGGCTCCAATACGCGAACGGTTCCTATTCAGATCTACGGTTCAGTGGCCGACGGGAAGCTGGGGGAGGCGAGCGCGCTCTCGGTCATCCTCCTCGTGGTGGTATTCCTGATCGTCTACGCCACGAACAAGACCAAGGGGAGGGATCTGTCGTCGGGGCTGAAGATGTGAAAGCACTTCGTCGACATTTTACAAAATCCAATAACGAAGTGCCTCAAGGATCCTAGCCTTCAACATGTAGGCGAGCCCCGGAGTATCCTACTGTCACCTTCGTCCTTGGCCTCACCGCCGCTTCATTCCTAAACAGCGCTTGCCTAAGGAAAATAGGCACTGGATATCTACGTAATAGCGCTCTTATTCGATGAGAAACTCGGTAGCTATCAACCTGCCGCCCAATTCCGAGGATTCGATGTGTCATGTAATCTCCCCTAGCTGCCGGGAAGAAGTGCTTCCGCATTTCGGACATTCGGATTCGGGCCAGCATCCCTCTTATCGCCGTACCCTTTTCCTTGTTGCCGCAGTGGGGGCATTCGGTATAGGTTGGCATTTTTGCCTCCCTGAAAGCTCAATCATTCCCGTATCGTCATTTTCGCAAGATTTCACGCCTTGCCAGCCCTACTCCTCAAGGCCCTCGCCAAACCAGGCCCGGCGTACACCGCTATCCCCGCCCAGACCAAGCCGAAGCTCAGGGCCCGCCAGACCCCGAAGGCTTCGCCGTACACGAACACTCCCAAGGCCAGAACCATGGTGGGCGAGATGTACTGGAGCAAGCCTATGGCGAAGATGGGTATGCGGCTGGAACCGGCGGCGAAGAGGGCCAGAGTGAGGGCTGTAAGGGCTCCTCCGCCGAGAAGGAGAAGGGCTGTGAGCATGGGAGAGCCCGAGCGCCCGCCGAGGAAAAAGCCCATGCCGGAGCCGGCTGACCAGGCACAGTAACCGAGGGAGAATGGGCTGAGGAAGAGGAGTTCCAGCCCCGTGGAATGCAGGGAAGGTATGCCGATCTTCTTCTTGACCAGGGAATAGACCGCGAAGGATGCGGCGAGCGCGAGGGCGAGGGCGGGGAGTCGGCCCAGGCTCAGCAGGCTAACGAGGACCCCCAAGGCCGCCAGGACCAAGGAGATCGACTTGGTTCCTCCAAGCTTTTCGCCCAGGAACAGCCTCCCCAGGAGGGCCACCACCAGGGGATAGATGAAGTATCCGAGGCTCAGCTCCACCAGCTTGCCCGAGGATATGGCCAGGAGGTACGCGGCCCACTGCGCCGCCAGGGAGAGGCTCGCCAGGGCGACGAGCCCAGCCGTCCTCCGGTCTTTGAGCGAAGAGAAGAAAGCCTTGGACTTTCCTGATAGGATTATTGCGCCGAATACGAAAACCCCCGCCCAGAGGGCCCTGTGGGCCATGACTCCGAGAGGCGGGGACTTCGCCAATAGCTTCCAGTAGGCGGGGAGGAGCCCCCAGACGAGGTAGACGGCCACCATGGCCGCATAGCCCCGCCCACGCTCCGCCCCGCTCTCGGGCGCCGAGCCTCCGTACGGGTTTCCGCCCGCGCCGGAGGCCCCGCCCGAATCATCCATCGCTCGCGCCATGCCGCGAGCCGCGGTCACATCGCGCCCATCAAGGTGTTGGGCAACCAGGTGATGATCTGGGGGAAGATGAAGATGAGCACCAAGGCTACCACCAGGGCGCCCAGGTAGGGCACGACTCCCTTGTAGATCGTCTTGAAAGGTATGCCCGTGATATTCCCCGTTATGAAGACATAGAGCGCTATGGGCGGAATGAGGCCGCCGATCATGAGGGTAATCGATATCATGATGCCGAACCAGATGGGATCGTAGCCGAGAGCCAGCGCCGTGGGCAGGAAGATGGGCGTAGCCAGGACCATGAAAGCCAGGTCGTCCATGATGGAGCCACCCACCAGATAGATGACGATGATCATGAACATGATAGCCCAGGGGGGCAGGGGCAGGGAGGAGGCCCAGTCGGCGGCGCGGAAGGGGATCTCGGTGATCGTGAGGAAGCGTCCGAAAATCGAAGACCCGGCTATGAGCATGAGGGTCATGATCGCCGTCTTGAGCGAGCCCTTGATCGATTTCTTGATCATCTCGAAATTGACTTCTCGTCTCACCAGGGCGAGGATGAATACCGCCACTGTGCCGATGGTGCCAGCCTCGGTGGGGCTGAAAAAGCCCACCATCATGCCGCCGATCACGATCACGAAGACGATGATGACGACCAGCATTTCGGGCAGGACCTTGAACCTCTCCTTCCAGCTGGACTTTTCGCCCTTGGGAGCGATGGAGGGTTTCATGGTTACCCAGAGGGCTATGACCAGCATGAAGAGGAAGGCGATCATCAATGCGGGCATGATGCCTGCGAGGAAGAGCCTGCCGATGGATTGCTCGCAGATGAGACCATACAGAATGAGGACCGTGCTGGGCGGGAGGATCATGCCTATGGTGCCCACCGAGGCCACCGTGCCGGCCGAAAGCTCCTTGGAGTAGCCGAAGCGGTTCATCTCGGGAATGGCCAGGCCGGAGAAGGTGCCCACCGTCGCCAGCGTGGATCCGCACATGGCCTTGAAAGCAGTAGCGCCCACGACCGTCGTCATCGCCAGTCCGCCGGGAACGTGGCCGAACCACTTGTAGGCCCCGGTGTACAGTCGCTTGGCTATGTTCGTGTTCGACGCGAACTCGCCCATGAGGACGAAGAGGGGGATGACGGTATACGAGTACGTGGTGAAGGAGTCGAAGAACTCCTTGACGACCAGGTTGGAGGCGGGAACGAAAGACATGAGGGCGGTGAAACCCAGGAATCCCACCAGCACCATGGAATACGCCATCTCCAAGCCCGTGAGGAAGAGGACGAGGAGGGCTACGATGCCGACTATTCCGGTCAGTACTTCAGTGCTCATGATGCTGATTCCTCCATGGCGTCGGCTTTCTCGCGAATCACCTCGACGAGGTCGTAGACGAGCGTCAGGCTCTGGAACAGGAAGCTGAAGGAAAGGGCGAACACTATCGGATAGTAGGGTATCTTGAAGCTCGAGGTTATTTCGCCCGTGCTCTTCACGTCGAAGCCGTAGAGGAAGAAGTTATAGGCCACGAAGAGGAAGAGGGCTATGCCCACAAGCCTCGTGACGATAGTCACGGCTTTCTTGTTCCTGGGCTTGAGCTTTTCCACGATCAGATCCACCTGGACCTGGGCTTTGAGGAAGGTTGCGAATGGTATGGAGAAGCCGAACACCAAGGCTCCCCCGTACATGATGATCTCCATCGATCCCGTTATAGGATGCCCGAAATTCCTCAATACGACGTCGACAAGCGTGAGCAGGACCATGCCGATGAGGATGACTCCCGCCATTACGTAGAGGACAGTGTCCACCTTTTTAACCAGCGCCATGAAATGCTTCATTCCATCCTCCGGCATGATGAAGGCGCGCCCGGAGCCTCCCTTCGGCCTGTCGCCTATGGGCTCCGGGCGCGCCGGATTTTAGCTTAAACCCGTCAAGGGTTGTCGCGGATATAGTCGAGGCAGAACTTCAGGGCTTCGGCGCCGGGCAGACCCTTGGCCTTGGTCATCTCGACATATTTGTCCAGGATGGGCTTCATGAGAGCTGCCGTAGCAGCCTGGTCGGCCTTGGACACCTCGAGGAACTTCACGCCCTTCTGCTCGGCGTATGCCTTGGCGCTGTTGTCCAGCTCGACCCAGAGCTTGGCCTGCTTTTCGTTGTACTCGTCGTTGAGCTTCTCTATCGCCTTCTGGTCCTCGGGGAGGATGGAGTTCCACTTTTCCTTATTCATTATCACGTACATCGAGGTCATATAGGAAATCCCGTAGTCCTGGATGACGGTCTTCACGACCTCGCCGATCTTGTAGCCCTGGAGGGCTTCGAGGGGGAAGAGGGTCCCGTCTATGACGCCGCGCTGGAGCGAATCGTAGGTGTCGCTCACGGGCATGGTGACGGGCGAGGCGCCCAGGTTGACAACGATGTCGGCGTTCTCGGCGTTGGCTTTGATGCGGAGGCCCTTCACATCCTTGATGGAATTGACGGCCTTCTTGGTGAAGATGAAGCCAGGAGCGGCGCCGTGCAGGTACATGACCTTCACATCGTCGAATTCCTTGGGCTGGAATTTCTTATAGTACGCGTTAGCCAGCTTCGAAGACTGGTAGCCGTTCAGGTAGCCCAAGGGCTGCTGGAGCACTTCGGAGAGGGGGAGCCTTCCTGGGGCGTAAGCGAGAAGGCATCCGGCCATGTCGGCTATGCCTTTGACCACGGCGTCGTAGGCCTGCATGGGCGGGGTGAGCGTATTGCCCGGGAAGGTGGTCACCTTGACTCTTCCGGAGGTGGCGGCTTCCACGTCCTTGCCCCATTCCTGGGCCAGCTTGGTTATGGGGTGGCTGGCGGGCCAGAGGAGAGAGTAGCGAAGCTTGATCTCCTTGGTCTGCGAAAGCACCGGAGATACTGCCGCGAGAAGCAGGAGTCCCAGCAGGATTATTTTCGCGCGCGCGGATAATCCCATCGCTCTTTTCGACATGATTGCCTCCTTGTCGCTGTTTCACAGAACACGTTCAGTGAACTCACTATATCTTGGGCCATTTTTGGTATTTGTCAAGAAAAAAAATCGCGAATCCGGAGGAAGCGATCCTCTCCGCTTCCCTGGCCTGCCGGCGGCTCTTGCCCCGCATGCGGCTCTGTCAGCCACCAGGTTTATATCACCGGCCCAGCCGAAAAAGAAGACGGCTTTCGCCTAACTAGCCGTGGAATTATGCTGATTCAGGTGTTTCTTCCATATATAGCGGCTCCGCATCGGCTTCGCGAGAATCCAGGCGATGGAAGAAAGCTTTTAAAATTTCTTGTTGACAGATGGCGAAAATGGCGCTTACACTGAACGCGTTCGGTGAACGTCTTTATCGTAATTCCCAAATTCACCACACATGGGGGTACAGGATGGATGGCCTTGTTGAAAGTCTGGCCGCGATAGTCGGCAAGGACGATGTAGCCGTCGACTCCGCAACCCTGGAGCAGTATTCGAAGGACGGCAGCTTCGCCGCCCCGATGAAGCCCCGGGCTGTCGTTAAGCCGAAGAGCGCCGAAGAGGTACAACGCCTCGTGAAATGGGCGAACGAGACCAAGACGCCCCTGGTGCCGGTGAGCTCCACCGGCCCGCGCCAGAGAGGCGACACGGTTCCCTCGGTTCCCGAAGCCGTTATTGTGGATCTGAGCGGTATGAAGCGCATCCTTTCGGTAAACCGCCAGCAGAGAGTGGCCGTAGTGGAACCAGGCGTCACCTATGGTGAACTGCGCGCGGCCCTGGAAAAGGAAGGCCTCGAGTTCTCGATGCCACTGGCTCCCCGCGACGGGAAATCGGTAGTGGCCAGCGTCCTCGACATGGAGCCCAGGCTCAACGCCCTCCATCAGTGGAACTTCATCGACCCCCTGCGCTGCACCGAAGTGATATGGGGCGACGGAAACAGGATGTACACCGGGGAAGCCGGCGGCGGCCCCCTGGATATCGAAAAGCAGCAGTCCACCGAGCGCTGGCAAGTATCGGGCACCGGCCCCATGATGCTCGACTTCTACCGCCTCCTCACCGGATCCCAGGGATCCATGGGCATAGTCACCTGGGCTTCGCTCAAGTGCGAAGTGGCTTCTCCCATACACAAGCTGGGCTTCGTGGCCGCAAAGAAGATGGAAGACCTGGTCGATTTCGTCTACCGCGTCACCCGCTTGCGCCTGGGGAGCGAGATGGTCATCTTGAACAAGACCGCTCTGGCCGCCCTGGTAGCCGCGGATGCGAAGGACTTCGACTCCGTGGCGTCCGACCTGCCCGCATGGGCGGCCCTCGTAGGCATCTCGGGGCAGAGCCTCCTTCCCGAGCAGCGAGCCGAAGCCCATAGCCTGGACATAGCAGAAATCGCCCAACAGTTCGGGTTGAAGTTCGTACCTGCCCTCCCCAGCCTTTCGGGGGACACAGCTTACAAGAAGATCACCGGCACCTGCGGCACGGCCAGCTGGAAGGCCAAGAAAAAGGGCGCCTTCGCCGAGCTCTTCTTCACCACCACCCTGGACAGGGTGCCCGAATTCCTCTCCGCCATGCAGGATCTGGCCATGGTCGCCGGATACCCAGCGGAAGACCTCGGTGTGTACGTGAATCCCCAGAACATGGGCACCTCCTACCACTGCGAGTTCATACTCTCTTACGATGGGGGCTGCGCGGACGAGACGGCCCGGGCCAAGAAGCTCTTCGCGGCCGCGAGCGAGAAATTCTCCGCCATGGGGGCCTATTACCTGAGGCCGCACGGGTCCTGGTCTAGGCTCCAGCTCAACAAAGACGCTCAATCCACGGCGATACTGCAGCGATTGAAGGCGGTCTTCGATCCGAACAACATCATGAATACCGGCAAGCTCGGTCTACAGGGGGAATGATATGGCGCTCAAAGATTTTAGGCCCATGGAAGAACGCTGCAGCAACTGCCTTGCCTGCAAGTGGATTCCCTTCGACAAGGTGAAGAGCCAGCGCTTCGGCGAAAACTGCCCCGCCATCTCCTGGGGCAATTTCAATACCTATTCGGCGCGGGGGAGATTCGAACTCGGCCTCGCCCTCCTCACTGGGGACGCCGATCTGTCCCAGGCTACCACCGACATCATCCACACCTGCACCTCCTGCGGCTCCTGCGATGTCACCTGCAAGGTGGCGCGCTACAACCTCGAGCCCCTGGATCACAACATCGAGCTCAAGGCCTACGCGGTGGAAAAGGGCAAGCTTGCCCCGGCCGAAGCCGAGCTCATGAAGTCCCTCAAGGATCAGAAGACCATGCTGCGCGGCAAGGCCTGGAAGGACCGCGCCGCCTGGGCCGAGGGCCTGGGGCTCAAGGACCTGCGCAAGGAAAAGGGCGATGTCCTCTTCTTCCCCGGCTGCAAGTACAGCTATGAGGAGTCCCTGAGGAAGAACGTCAGGGCGGCCGCGAAGATACTCAAGACGGCCGGCGTGGATCTGGGCTACCTGGGCGCCGCCGACATGTGCTGCGCAGGGCGCGCCCTCCAAGCCGGATTCAAGGGCGAGTTCGAGACGGCGGCCACGGCCAACATCAAAGCCTTCGAGCTGGCCGGGGTGAAGACCATCGTCACGCCCTGCTCCGACTGCTACCACGCCCTCAAGCGCCAGTATCCGAAGCTCGGTCTGGGTATCGAAGTGCTCCACGTGGTCGAGTACATGGACAGGCTGGTCCAGGAAGGCACGCTGAAGTTCACCAAGAAGCTCGACCTCGAGGTCACCTACCACGATCCTTGCCACCTCGGCAGGCTGGGCGAGCCTTACGTGGCCTGGGAAGGCAAAGAGAAGAAGATCTTCAACCAGATCCACACCTGGGAGCCCAAGCGCCCGCGGTACAACGGAGCCTACGGCATCTACGATGCGCCCCGAAGCATCATAAAGGCCATACCGGGCGTGCGCCTGACCGAGATGGAACGCATCCGCGAGTACTCCTGGTGTTGCGGCGCCGGCGGCCTCTGCAACGAGACCTACCCCGAGTTCTCGGCAGCCACGGCCTCCGAGCGCGTCACCGAAGCCAACGCCACCGGCGCCCAGGCCCTGGTGACGGCCTGCCCCTGGTGCGAATCCAATTTCCGCGGCGTCAAGGACGAGAACGGCAAGACTATCCGGGTGCTCGACATCGTCGAGCTCGTAGAAATGGCTTTGTAAGGAAGGTCGCACATGGCACTCTCAAAGGAAATATACCAGGCCCTCGAGAACATCGTGGGAGCCAAGAATATCTCCCAGGACAAGGGCGTACTGGAGACCTATCGCTGTTTGGCCTCCCAGTCTTCGGCTCACTACGGGCCCTATGACCACAAGACACCCCTGCCCCAGGCTGTCCTTCTGCCAGCCACCACGGCCGAGGTCCAGAAAATCGTCCGTATCTGCAACAAGTACAACATCAAGTTCAAGGCTTCATCCACCTTCTGGTCGGCCATGGGCTTCATAGACACGGACTACGCCATCCAGCTGGACATGCGCAGGATGCGGAGCATCGAGATAGACGACAGGAACATGTTCGCCATAGTGGAGCCCTACGCCATAGGTGCCGTCGTCCAGGCCGAAGCCATGAAGGTGGGCCTCACCCTCAACGTCCCCGGCGTCGGCTGCTCCTCATCCCCCCTAGCCTCCACGGCCGGCTGGGTGGGCTTCGGCCCTACATCGATATCGATGGGCTGCGCCAGCGAGAACATGCTGGGCGCCGAGTGGGTCCTGCCCTCTGGCGAGGTCCTGCGCACCGGCTCCCTGGGCGCCGGTTCCGGGTGGTTCTGCGGCGAGGGCCCCGGCCCGAGCACCAGGGGCATCCTGCGAGGCTTCCAGGGTAGCACGGGCTCCCTGGGCGTCTGCACTAAGATGGCCATCAGGCTCCATCCCTGGCCCGGACCCGCGGGCATACCCACCCGCGGCACCATTCCAGCCTACAAGGCCGATCTGCCCGACAACTTCAAGGCATACACGCTTTGTTTCAAGACCTGGGACGACTACGCCACGGGAGTAGCCCTCCTCCACGAGAACGATGTCCTCTTCCTGGGCCACAGGCAGTTCAACATGTTCGGCCGCAACCTCAAGACGGCCATGCTCAAAATCATAACCAATCCGGACGGGCAGCTGGCCGACCTCCCCGAGCTCCTTGCGGATCCCGAACTCCAGAAGATCAACGAGGACATGAAGATAGAGATCCAGGTCATCCTGGCCGGGGTGTCCCAGCGCGACATGGCGTACAAAGAAGCCGCCCTGGACAAGGTGCTCGAGCTTTCGGGGGGATGGAAGAACCAGTTCATGCTCGACAAGGAGATGATGGACTACGTACTCCTCTATCTCATCCGCCTGGGTCACAAAAACCTCAACTACGTGATGTGCGGAGCCTACGAGGGCAACTTCGGTCTCTCGGGCAACCTCTTCGTCAGCACCAAGCTGATGGAGGAGGCCGCGGCGCTCAAGCGCAAGTGGGAGCTGGAGACCCCCTACATAGCGGCCACCGGAGGCGACTCGGACATGGGTTCGGTCAGCATCATCGGCGGCGGCGGCGTCACGGGCTGGGAGTTCTTCACGAACTTCGACGCCTACGACAAGGCGTCGATCAAGGGAACCGCGGACTTCTTCAACGACACCCAGCGCTGGATGTATGAAAAGGGCCTGGGCGTGGACATGGGCCACTGGAACCAGGATCTCAGAAAAGAGGATGGTTTCGGCTTCACCCAAGAAGAGCACGACGCCATGTATGTGAAATTGGCCCAGCCCCTGGTCACGGTCTATCAGTACAAGGTTCGCGACGCCATCAATCCCAAGCACCTGTGCGGCAGCTACTACCGGACCCTGACGCCCGAAAAGTACGCAGCCTACCTCGCGGCCAAGGAGAAATGAATGTCCGATATCATAGAGAACCTGGTCACGCGGGCGCGTGCGGCCCAGGAGAAGATAGAGTTCTGGAGCCAGGAGCGGGTGGACGAGATGGTGGCTGCCGTGGGCTGGG
>DATCUA010000154.1:0-3988 GCA_036567645.1 Rectinemataceae bacterium
CCGGGAGAGGAAAGTCCGGGCTCGGTAGGACGCGATGCCGGATAACATCCGGGACGCCCCGGGACCGGCCGAGCGGATTGGGCATAGAGCCCGAGAGCGCGGGCCAAGGCCAGGGGCGGACAGAGAGCGCCACAGAGAACATACCGCTAAGCGGGACTCCTCTGCGGGGGAGCATCGCGAGCAAGGGTGAAAAGGCGGGGTAAGAGCCCACCACGGGGTCGGTAACGGCTTCGGTACGGCAAGCCTCATCGCGAGCAAGGCCGAACAGCGGGGACGGTTCGTCCAACTTCCGCGGCGAACCGCCGCGGAAGCGATCCGCGGGTAGGCCGCATGAATGGCTCCCGGCAACGGGAAGTCGCAGATGGATGGCGGCGACGCGGGCAACCGCGTACAGAACCCGGCTTATACGTCCGCCCCTTTTCTTTTTGAATGCTCTCAAGCATCCTCCTAGGTGTTCCATAGATGTTTACCATGGCGTATACTTTGCGAGGCTCGGTAGACGGGCGCCGCACTATACCAGTGAAAGGGCGATAGGCATGGCGAGGAGACGACCTAGGGCAAGACTCGGCATCGCAATCATCTCTGTTGCTGTCCTGGCGCTCGCCGTTGGCGGGGTTTCCCTGTTTCTGTCACGGGATGCGGAACCCGATGCGAAGCCCGGCTCCAAAAACGAGATTCTAGCCGCGTGGAAGGCCCAGGACATGCAGAAAACCCTGGATTTGTCTCGCGCCTCTCTGGAGACGCGGCCTTTCGACCCCTTTTCACTCAGCTTCGATGGGATCGCTTCCTACTATCTGTCTCTTCTCATGGATGAGGGAGAGGAGAGGCACGAACTCCTCGATGAAGCTGTATTCTCCCTTCGCAAGGCTTTGGCATTAGGCAAGAACTTTCCCGTGCGGGCGCAAGTGGAATATGTGCTAGGCAAAGCCTATTATCAGAAAGGAGAACCCTGGTACGATCTGTCAGTGAAGTATCTAGAACTATCCAAGGCATCCGGATACTTGGCTAAGGACGCGGAGCAATACCTGGGCCTGGCCTACGTCGGCCTTGGAGACCACCGAGCAGCCGTTGAGCGATTTGAGGCGGCGATCCAGGCAGAACCTCGGGACGTGTTGATGCTTTCTGCAGCGCTGAGCTATAAAGAATTAGGCGAAGATGAAAAGTCCGAAGCCTATCTGTCCAAGGTGGCTGAATCCACTATGGACGAGGTTCTGGCCCTTAAAGCAAGGTCAACCTTGGCAGAGATGGCGATTGGCAAGGGCGAATTCCACAAGGCTGAAAGCCTCCTCCTCAGGGTCGTGGAAAAGGATCCAGAGGCGGCTGACGCATGGTATCTTCTCGGTTTGGTGTACGAAGCTTCCAAAGATCCGATCAAGGCTCGAGCCGCCTGGCGCAAAGCCACGAGCATAAATCCAAATCACATCGAGGCGAGGAAGCGGCTTGCCGAGCGCCTGTAGGGAGGAGCGATGGCCCTGAAAAAATTGATGGATTCCATTTCCCAGGATATTGGCATCGATCTAGGAACATGCAACTCCCTCATCTATGTACGGGGCAAGGGCATTATCCTCAACGAACCTTCGGTAGTGGCAGTAGAAAAGGGCACGAATCGGCTGGTAGCCGTGGGTATGGACGCCAAGGCGATGCTCTCGCGCACTCCCCGGGACATCATTGCCAAGCGTCCCTTGCGCGATGGAGTCATTGCCGATCCCGACCTCACCGAGAAGATGATCAAGTATTTCATCCAGAAAGTGGTTCCCCGCAACTGGTTCATAAAGCCCCGTATCGTAATCGGAGTTCCTTCTTGCATAACCAAGGTCGAGGAGAACGCCGTCATCGATTCGGCATATAAATCTGGCGCCAGGTCGGTAAAGGTGATACCTGAGTCCCTGGCTGCTGCCATTGGCGCAGGCATACCCATAGCCGAGCCCGCAGGTCACATGATTTGCGACATCGGTGGAGGGACGACGGAGATTTCCGTGATATCCCTCAAGGGCATGGTCGTAACTCGCGCAATACGAGTGGGCGGTGACGAATTCGACGACGCGATCATGCGACACATCAAGAACGTCCACAACCTCAACATCGGCGACCAGACAGCTGAGAGGCTGAAGATCGAGATAGGCAATGCCAGTCCGGAACGAAGCATAGAGAAGATGGAGATAAAAGGCAACGATGCCATCACCGGTCTTCCGAGGCGCTTCGAGGTGGATTCTGTGGAGATCCGGGAAGCCCTTACTCCTTCCGTGAACATGATCGTGGAAGAGGTAAAGAAGACGCTGAGCGAAACTCCGCCCGAACTCGCTGCAGACATCGTCGAGAGGGGAATAGTCATGTCTGGCGGCGGCGCGCTTCTAAAGGGCCTGCCAAAGCTCATAGCGAAGGAAACCGGCGTGCCCGTCATACTGGCCGAGAAGCCGCTAGAGTGTGTAGCTATAGGCGCAGGCAAGTACTTCGAGACCATGAACAGCCGCGAGGGTTCGGAAAGCGTCTACGAGAGTCTCAATCTCTAAGGAGCGTCGAGGATGTCCCGCGAACGGGGGAAGGGGAAGTTCAGGACTATCCACGTTCTGCCTCTTTCTCTATTGGTCATTTCATTGATAATTCTATCGATCTCAACCAAGGCGATCAGTACCTTCCCCAGTTTCCTCGCTTCCACCATAGGCGGAGGGGTACAGAAGGCCTTCGCGGCCGTTGGCGGGGCAGTAAGCAAGACCATTTTCTCCATTCGCGAGCTGGCAGTCCTCAAGAACCAATACGAAAGCCTTGCTGGCAAGATGGAGTCCTATTCCAACCTCGAACGCGAATTTGCGGACATGAAGGCCGAGAACCTCCGACTCAAGGAACAGCTCGATTTGTCGAGCAATCTCCCCAGGGTGGTCGCTTCGGCAAAGATCGTGGCGAAGGATCCAGGAAATGTCTACTCGACATTCGTAATCGACAAGGGGAGTTCTAAGGGGCTCAGGAAGAATCAAGCGGTTGCCGCTTTCCAAAACGGGATTGAAGGACTCGTTGGGAGAGTTCTGGAAGTGCGCGGAGGGACGAGCGTCGTATTGCCCCTGTTTGATCAGAGGTTCTTCGTATCGGCGCGTTTGTCTAGAACGAGAGCCGAAGGCCTGGTTTCAGGCAGAGGGAACCCAGACGCTCTTTTGGAAATGAAGCATATTTCTCGCCTGAACGCCTCCGAAATCCAAGTTGGGGATCTGGTCATAACAAGCGGACTCGATTCCCTCTATCCCGAGGATCTCGCTATAGGGAGGGTGAAGGAGGTGATCCTTCCCGAATATTCGAGTTCTGCGACCCTTCTTCTGGAGCCGAGCCTGGACTTCGCAAAACTGGAATACCTCTTTGTCCTAGAAGGACACAGGGAGCTTGAGCGATGATAAAGACAATCGCTGCGGGTAGCTTCCTCGCGATCCTATTCCTGGTAATCCAGACTACCTGGCTCAAGGATGGCCTCTTGTTGGGAATAATTCCTGATTTCTCACTCCTCGTCCTCGTATGGATAAGCTACATGAACTCTGGGCATCAAGGGATTTGGGTGGGGTTCATCTCGGGTCTTGCGTGCGACATCCTCTCCTCCTCGCCCCTGGGATATTTCTCCTTTATCTTCGTCGCCGTAGCCTACATCGTCTCGCTGTCCCGATCACTCGTCGCCCTCGATGCCATATTTCTGCCTGCACTCCTAGGCTTTCTATCCACGCTCGTAAAAGCCCTGGGATCAATGATCCTCCTTAAAATATTCGGGGAAGGGGAGATCAGGTCCTACGAACCGATGGGATACCAGCTCTGGGTGGAGGCCGCCTCTAATGGGCTTCTCGCACCACTCGTGTTTTTCCTAATGGGAAAAGCTAAGAAAATCTTCGTAACGAGGAGGCTAGGCTGAAATCGCTGGTTTTCGGAGATGCGCTGCATGGCTAAAAGCGATCTCCCCGAAGGATCGGTGTCGGTTCTCAAGATAGCCGTGATCCTTCTCTGCGTAGCCTACATA